>JAKIUE010000045.1 GCA_021647715.1 Sulfurovum sp. | reverse complement strand
ATCTAGGTTCTTTAGTGGGTGGACTAGGTGAGAATGGACTAGGTGAAATTGTAGGTTCATGGTTAGGTGGTGGTGAAAATGCTCCTATCTCTATGGATCAAATAACAGACCTTTTAGGTGCAGATAAAATCTCGGAATTTGCTTCAAATCTTGGTATTTCTGAAGATAGTGCAAAAGGTGCATTGGCTGATGCTTTACCTCAGGTAGTAGACCAAGCAACTACAGGCGAAGGATCTATGATAGAAGATATGCTTGCACAAGTTGGTGGTGCAGGTGGTGCTATGGATATGCTAGGAAAAATGTTCAAATAAAAGTATGGCAATATGCCATACTTTTACAGCTTTCAATCCTCTCTTAGATATAATAACAAAAAATCAGGATGATATTTGCGTTATTTACTTTTATTTTTTCTCCCATTATTTTTAATTTCTAAGCCATTTAAAGTTGCTACGTATAATGTAGAAAATCTTTTTGATGCCAAGTTCAACGGCAGTGAATATGAAGAGTATATCCCTGGTAAACACAATTGGAACAGTCGTATGGTAGAGATAAAACTTAACCACACTGCTGAAGTTATCTGTGACATAGATGCAGATATACTTGGACTGCAGGAGATAGAAAATAAACACATCTTTAAACAACTCATAGTAAAGTTGAAAAAAGTAGGGTGTGCATACAAATATTCTGCTATAACAAACAAAAAAGGTGCTGCTATACAAGTAGCACTTCTCTCTAGGTTTCCTCTTCATAAACAAAAAGATATACAGGTAAGTTACTCTCCACGTGTAAGAAACATACTTGAAGTAGATATCATTGTAGAAGATCATCCACTTAGATTTTTTGTGAACCACTGGAAATCTAAGGCATATAAAGGGTACGAAAGTAAACGTATAAAATATGCTAAAGCACTTCAGTCACGCATAGCAAGACTATCTCCTAGTAAAGAATATATAGTCATTGGTGATTTTAATTCCGACTATAATGCCTACTTAACGTTAGATGATAAAATAGATGATACTGGGGGGAAAACAGGTTTTTCTGACATTTTAAAAACAAAAATAGAAGAACATGAAATCCTACATGCTAAACAAGGCTGGCATTATACGCTTTGGAAAGAATTGGCAGTAGATAAACGCTGGTCTTATAAGTTTTATTCTAAGAAATCAAGTTTAGATCAGATTGTACTTCCTCGTCATATGTTTGATACAAAAGGCATAGATTATGTTAATGACTCTTTTGGAGTCTTTAAAGCCAAATATCTTTTTACAAAACGTGGATATATAAATAACTGGCGGTATAAAAATGGAAAACATATGGCAAAAGGTTACTCTGATCATCTACCTGTGTATGCCTATTTTGATACAAAGCCATACAAAAGTTATGAAAAAAAATATAGAAAGAAAAGTATTACATCAAAAATGATTGAGTATCTCTATAAAGTAGAATCTATAGATGGACAAATAGAACTAAAAAATGTTGTTGTTATTTTTAAAAGAGGGCGTAATGCTATTATAAAACAGAGCCCAAGTGGTAGAGGAGTGATGCTTTATGGAAGTGCAAGTAAGTTAAAAGAGGGGTACAAATATGACCTTTTAGTAGATGCTATTAAGACATATAAGGGACTTAAAGAGGTGACATCAGCTTATAAACTAAAAGAGAAAGGAAAAGTAGATGTAAAAATGTATATGTCAAAAGCTTCTAATCTTGGTAGATTAAAACAAAATGAAGTAGTTGTAGATATTGTAGGTATGTATAAAAATCGTTATTTATATATAAGAGATAAAAAAATACCCATCTACTTTAAAAAGAGAAAACTCACACCTAAAAATGGTTCTAAGCTAAAGATACACTATGCACATCTTGGATATTATAAGAAAGAACAATTAGTAATCTATAGTAAAAAAGATTTTACAATAATGGAGTAAACAGTGGCATATTATTCTTGGATTTTGGCGTTTCATATAATGAGTTTTATTTCTTGGATGGCATTTTTATTTTATATGCCTAGACTTTTTATTTATCATAGAGAAAATGCAGACACCAAAGCATTTACAGATGTGGTAGAAATACAAGAGTATAAATTACATAAGATTATTGGTGTGCCTGCCATGTGGGCAACGGTACTTTCAGGTACTTTTATGCTCTATTTAAACTTCGATATATTTTCAAGTGCTGGCTGGATGTATGCCAAGTTATTTGCGTTAGCTTTCTTACTTGCATATCATGTTTCATTAGGTAAAATACGCCTAATTATGATACATAATCCAAAGTACAAAACCTCTAAGTGGTTTCGTGTATATAATGAAGCCCCAACGTTACTTATGATATTTATAGTTATTATGGTTGTAGTAAAACCTCTTTAATGCTATAATCAATTTAATTTTAAATAAAAGGACATATTCATGACATTACCTGAACTTACACTCCCCAAAATAGACCTACCTTTTGACATACCTGTCTTAATACATCCTAGCATTGACCATTTTGCTATTGTGCTTCCTGTGATTGTATTGTTGTTAGAATTTTATAATCTTTTTGCAAAGCGAAAAAGTATAGGAGTATTTTCATTTATACTTCTTATCTTAACCGTTGTTGCCTTTGCAGCTGCATATTTTACTGGTGTAGTAGATGGAAAAGAAGCCTATGACTTACTGCCAACAGAAGGACAAGAAGAGCTTAAATTTCATAAGCTTTTAGGTACGTACTTATTGTTAGGGTCTGTGGCTTTACTTTTTTTCAAGCTTTTAGCCATGACAGGCAAAAAACTGCTTAAAGTACTCTTTTTTATTGTTTTACTAGGATTTATCGCAGTAACATTTCAACAAGGTAAAGACGGTGGAGAACTGGTTTATGAATATGGTGCAAATGTAGAAAGAGTAAAAGCCTTAGATGATAAACTTTTTGATGCACAAGATGCACTTGAAGAGAGCCAAGAGGAGTCTGTATCTAAAAGTATAGATACCACTGCTACAGATAAGGCAGAAGAAAAAATATCTCCCTCGTCTGAAGAAACAATGAAAAACATAGAGACTAAGAGTGCAGATGTGGAAAAAAGTGTTATTATAGAAAAAGAAGATAAAAATGAAGCGCTTAACATGTCAGATAATAGCGAAGTGACAGAAGTAGAAAGTCTAGCAGAAACTGTGCCAGAAAAAAAGAACCTTTCTTCTAAAGATATAGATAGCGAAAATCCCGAAGAAGAAAACAAAAATGAAACGCTTAATCCACCAAGAAGTACTATAGACACTGTAAATAATAGTAGCATAGCAGTAGAAGAAGAGCCTATGTCTGAAGAAAAAGTACAAAGACTAGATACTAGAGTGCAAGAAAAGTCACACATGCCAGACAGCACAGAGCCTATGCATGCAGCAGAAGTATTAAGTGATACTGCTGCATCCTCTCAAATACCACAATTACCCACTGTTCCAAAAGCTATTGAGGTAAATCCAGCTAAAGAAGCAGCTGAGTTACCAGAGTACAAAGAATCTATTGATGCAATTAGCGAAGATTTAGAACAGTTAAAGATAGAAACACACTAAAAAGTAAAATAGTAGTTGGTTAAGACCCACCATCTCCAGCGGGCTCATATTCGATATCATATCTATCGTCAGGTACTTCTGTTTTTAGGTTCGAGAGGTATTTCGCCATTTGAATAGTTTGGTTTTGATCTAATGATTTGGCAAATGAAATCATAATAGCTCCATTGGCAGAACGTGCTTTACCCTTCTGTAAATCTTTAAGACGGCGTAAGAGTATCTCTTCTCTTACACCTTGAAGTCTAGGACTAGCTCCCATACCTTCCCCATATATACCATGACATGAGTTGCAGGCATTTTTTAAGTAGAGTTGTTGCATCGAACTTTCAGCAGAGAGAAAAATAGTAGTTATAGATAAAAATAATAAAGTTTTCATAATCGTATTTTAACGAACTAATATGTAGTGAATGTTGAAATAAAGTTAGTAGATAATTCTTGCCAAATAGAGTCCCTCAGGGGGAGCAAGACTTGTTGTGTGCTTTTTTTGATTATCTACTTGCTCTTTAAGAGCGTTAAGTGTGAGTTTATTTGTTGCACAAAGCATTGCTGCATCAACCATCATGCGCACTTGTGCACGTAAAAAACCATTGGCGTCAAAATAGATGAAATGATAATCACCTCTTTTCTTGTAACGCACTTTGTAGATATCTCTTACACTCGTATGGGTGTGAGTACCCGTTTTTCGAAACATATCAAAATCATGGGTACCTTCGAAAGCAGAAAGTGCTTCAATGAGACTACTAGTATTAAATAGAGGGTAATTAGCTATATATTTTTGTTCAAAAACAGAAGGTTTAGTTGTTTTAAATACATAACGATAGAGACGACTCTTTGCACTAAAACGCGCATGAAATGTCTCACTAACTTTAGTGATATGCTTTATGTGTATATAGGTGAGCTTCCTATTGAGATTTAATGTGAGCTTTTCTAAATTTGACCAATAGGGAGGAACATCAAAATGTATCACTTGTCCTGTTGCATGTACTCCTGCATCAGTACGTCCTGATCCTATGATATCGCTTCGTATTTCCAAAGAGGAGAGTGCTTCTATAATGTCATGGGTGACGGTCTGTTTTGTAGATGTTTGTTTTTGAAAGCCAAAATAGACAGAGCCATCATAGCTAATGACAGCTTTCACACGTTGCATCGTACGCACTAAAAGTACCTAGATACACGTTTTTTAAAGAGCCATTTCCCTAAGAAAAATAGAGCTACAATCACAACAATTAAAAGAGGAAACGTCCCCCATTTCTCTAGGGAAGAAGCTATACCATAGAGGATGAGTGTGGTAAAGAATATGACTACAAAGGAGTAGTTTCTTTGATAGCGTGGATTGATCATAGAAAAAGAAGCAATCAGATAGACAGAAAGAAAAGGAATAAGACTTACAAAGATAAAGAAAAGAACTCTTCTTAGCATTTTTATATCTGTGGTTGCTTTACTCCACAAGGCCACGATATTTTCAAAAGTAAATGCTTTGTTTTGACTAGTATCAAATACCTCTAAACTTTTATATTGTGCTTGTTGCAGTTTTTCTTTGGTATAGGTATAGCCATATCCATCATTCAAGAGCAAGGAGGTAACAGCATTCTTTTTATTGAGTTTTCCCTCTTGAGAGGAAAAAAACTGCTCTTCATCTTTTTTTGTACGGTTATAAATGACAAGATTATGAAAGATATCACCTTTTTTTTCTTTGACATAAATGTAATAGTCACCAAACTTCTGTCCTAGCTTTCCTGGAACGATGTTGAGTTTTGCTTCAGATTGTTTAGTACTTTTAAACTCTTTATAGAGTTGTTTGCTTAATGGCATAGCTAAAAAAGAGATACTTAGAAGAAGCATTGAAAATAAAAACCCAAGTATTAGAAGAGGTTTGAGTACTTTACTGGCTTTAAGACCTAATGAATAAAGTGCTATGAGTTCATTATCTTGTGAAAGTTTTAACAGTACATTAGAGAGTGCAGCAACAAATGAGATGGGTAAAGTATAAAAAACAATATCGGGTACTGAATAACTATAAAGTGTGAGTAGTTCTGAAAAACTGAGTTGTATTTTTGAGGTAAGTGATGCAATCTTAACAAGATATACAAGAGAGATAATGAGAAAAAAAGGTAAAAATATCGTTAAAAAAGACTTTGTAAAGTTTGACGATACATACCCTTTGACATTAACCATAAATAATCGTATCCAAGAGTTGAGATGCTTGTGTGTCATAGAGATAGACTATAAATGTTGCCAAAGCTAAAAATGGTACAAAAGGTACACCTTTATCTCTCCAAATCATAGCAGGAATAATCGCAAGCACTGCAGAAAGAAAAATAGCCACAAAAAAGTTAGGAAACCCAAGAAGTGCACCCATCGTACCAGCCACAATAACATCTGCACCACCCATAGCTTGTTTACCTGCTATTAATGACGAGAGTAGTCCAACAAGGTAAAGTCCACCTGCAGCAATAGCTGCATACATAAGTGCATTCAGTATATCTGGTTGTACCAATGCAAAAGCGAGAGCTACAAAGTTAACCGAGTCAGGAACAGCCATGTATTTGAAGTCTATCATTACAAGAGCAAACAGTGCTGCAAATGAAGCAGCTACAAAAGGTAAGTACCATACCAAACCTGTTTTCATGTATAGCGCTACAAATATGATGCCTGTCACAAATTCAACAATAGGGTATTGCTTGGCAATGGAGTCTTTACAAAAAGCACACTTCCCACCAAGGGCTAACCATGAAAATATAGGGATATTATGATACCACTTCAGGGGTGTTTGGCAGGATTGGCACCTGGATGCAGGAAAGGCAATACTTTCATTGTTGGGTATACGGTAAATCACTACATTTAAAAATGATCCTATCATAATACCAAAGACGAAGACCATTGCACCTATAACTGTTTCTATCATTTAACACCTCCAAAGCGTCTTGTACGTTGTGTATAGTTTTGTATAATTGTATCTAGTTCAGTCACCTCAAAATCAGGCCAAAGTGTTGGCGTGAAATAGAATTCTGCATAAGAGATTTGCCACAATAAAAAGTTAGAGATACGCTCTTCTCCTGAAGTTCTAATCAACAAGTCAATATCTTGATACGTTGTTTGTAAATGTTTAGAGATATCTTCTTCTGTAACACTTTTTTTGCCCTCTTGTATCAGTCTATTCACACTGTGTGTAATCTCTGCACGTCCACCATAGTTTAATGCAAGTACTTGCGTGAGACTAGTATTTCCCTTGGTCAATTCTTCAGTTTCCTTGATACGCTTTTGTAGCGATTTAGAAAAACCATTCATATCACCAATAGCTTGAAATCGAACATTGTGTTTTTGGTAGATGGGTAACTCTTTTTTTAAGTAAGTATCTAAGAGTTTCATAAGAAACTCTACTTCAAGTTTAGGACGTTTCCAGTTTTCTGTGCTAAACGCATAAAAAGTCACACTGTGAATAGTAGGATGGTCAGCACAGTACGTCGTGATATCACGAATAGCATCTGCACCTTTTTCATGTCCTTTGGTACGTTTAAGTCCACGCTCTTTTGCCCATCTTCCATTGCCATCCATAATAACGGCTAAATGTTTTAAGGGTGTATCTTCTATCATTTTATTTTGTCTCTTTGTTATTTAATAGTTGTGCATTATCTAAGATTTTAAAAGAAAGAGAAAGCTTATCGAGTCTACCTAAAGGTAGGTTAGTCTCTTTTGTGATAAAAGTAATTTCATTTTTATCACCACCAAAACTTTTAGCGTCTTTAAGCAGATTATAGCACACCGCATCAACATTTTTTTGTGTTAATAGATTTACTGCGTTCTCTAGTCCTTTTTGGCTATCCATCTCGGCTTTAAATCCTATGGTTTTAATCCCTTTTTTATCTATACTTGAAAGTATGTCTGGGGTTTGTGTAAGTTGTATATTCCATTCTTTTCCAAGAGACGACTTTTTCACTTTACCTTTTTGTGGAGACTCTGGTGTAAAGTCTGCTACAGCTGCTACCATAAATAAATAGGGCTCTACTTTAGAGCTTTTCTTTGCACTACTTAGTGCATTTTGCGTGAGGGATAAAAGTGCAGAGGCATCTTCAAAGTTATCTGTAGTCACTTCTAGGGGAAGTCCTTCTTTTCCCATAGAAGTGATATAGTGAACATTGGCACCTTTTAGGTGGAGTGCTAGACAAAGAGCTTTTGCCATTTTCCCTGATGAAAAATTAGAAATGTAACGTACTTCATCTATCTTCTCACGACTTCCACCACCTGTGACTACCACAGATCTGCCTTCCCAAAACAGCTCTTTCAAAAGTACTTTTGCCGTGGCAAAGAAAATTTCACTAGGCTCAGCTAATGCACCATTACCGGTATCTCCACAAGCCAGTAGTTTTTCTTGGGAGTTAATCAGTGTGTAGTTAGCAGATTTGAGTTGATGAAAACTCTCATTTGTATAGTGATTGCTAAGCATATGAGTGTTTGCCGCAGGAGCAATAAGCACCTCTTTTGTGAAAGCCAGTACCGTTTGTGTAAGTATGTTGTCTGCTATGCCTTGGCTGAGTTTATTAAGTGTATTCGCTGTCGTGGGTGCAATGACAAAGACATCACATCGTTTTCCTATATCTATATGATTGAGTGTTGAACTCCATGATTCAGAATCTTCAGTAAGTACAGGGTTACGCGTGAGTGCTTCAAAAGTAAGCGCAGAGACAAAACGTTCACTACTTGGCGTCATGATGACATGTACGGATGCCCCTGCTTTAACAAATAGACGAGCTAGGTCACATGCTTTATAGACAGAGATACTTCCTGTGACACCTAAAAGTACTGATTTTCCTGTAAGATCTACTTGCATAATATTCCTAGCGTTACTTATTTGTCAAAAAATTTATAAAAAAAGTCTTTCACTGTTTTCATCTCTATTCTAGAAATGACTAAACTTCCTTTTTCTACATTTTTATTGACCGTAGTACCTGCTGCGATAATAACATTATCGTCTATAGTTACAGGTGCAATAATTTGTGTATCAGATCCGATGAATACATTTTTACCAATCTTTGTTTGGTGCTTGTTCTTTCCATCATAATTACAGGTAATCATCCCCGCACCAATGTTCGTCCCTTCATCAATCGTTGCATCCCCTATATAGGCTAGGTGACCAGCTTTCACACCAGTGAGTGTAGACTTCTTAACTTCAACGAAGTTACCTATATGTGTATCAACAAGTTTTGTATTTGGTCTTATTCTTCCTATGGGACCTACATCAGAGTTTTCTATATGTGAATCTTCTATAATAGAGTGCGTCTTTATATGTGATGCAATAATATGTGAAGCTCCTTGAATACTGACACCATTTTCTAACATACATTCACCTTCAAACGTAGCACGTGAGTCGATGTAGATGGTCTCAGGTAAACGCATTGTGACACCTGAGTGCATCCAAAAGGTTTTAATACGTCTTTGCATGATTTCTTCAGCAGCAGAAAGGTCAAATTTAGAGTTTACTCCTTTAAATTCTTCTTCTTCTACGTAGACAGGATGTACAGTTTTACCTTCATCGACAGCCATTTTGATGATATCTGTGAGGTAGTACTCTTCTTGTGCATTGTTATTGTCTAGTCGTGGAATATACTTTTCTAACAGTGCCGTATTGACAGCATAAATCCCAGCATTGACTGTTTTGGTTTGTAGTTGATCTTCATTACAATCTTTTTGTTCTACTATCTCTTGTACTTTTTCATCTTGTATGATGACACGCCCATAACCGCTAGGGTCATCTAGTTTGATGACTGACATATTAATCTCAGCATCTCCAGCAGTCAAGGCTAAAAGAGAGTCTTTAGTGATGAGAGGCATGTCACCATTGAGTATAAGTGTGCGTTCATTTTGGGTTGTTACCCCTTTCATCGCACCACCAGTACCTGGATATTTTTCTGCATCTTGTAGATGAAAATGTATATTTGAGTACTCTGCCTCAACCTGTTCTTGTATACGCTTTGCTTGATGATAGAGTACTATAGTGATATCACTAGAGACCTCTTGTGCTGCATCAATAGCGTGAAAAAGCATAGACTTTCCAGAGATTTCATGCAGTACTTTGGGTGTAGTAGATTTCATTCTGCTACCTTTTCCAGCAGCAAGTATTACAACAGATATTGACATGGGTATTCCTTTTAATTCATGATAGTGAAAATTTTAATACGGAAATTATAGCTAAAAAATGTCATAAAAAGTCAAAAATATTTTTATAATTATGATAAAATTACGCTTATCAAATGAAAGAAGGGTATATGTGACTTGTAAACATTTTGGAACTTGTGGTTCTTGCGGATTATACAACTATAGTTATGAAGAACAATTGGCTCAGAAAAAAAGTAGGGTGAGCACATTATTGCACCCCTTCTATCCCCAAGAGTTAGCACTATTTGACTCACCCGATTCCCATTACAGAGCCAGAGCAGAGTTTCGCATTTGGCATGATGGCGATAGATGTGACTATGCAATGGGTAACAGCACAAAAGATGGTGCTATCAATATCAGTGAATGTCCTAAGGTCATTGAACCTATAGAAAAACGCATGTGGAAGTTGCTGGACATGATCAACGCATCACAAGAGGTACTTAAAAAGAAACTTTTTGCAGTGGAGTTTTTGGCGACTACCACCGATGAGTGTCTTATCACTATGTTGTACCATAGAAAATTGGATGATGAGTGGAGTGGGGAAGCTAAGGTGTTAGAGTCAGCGTTAAACTGCAAAGTTATGGGACGAAGTCGTAAACAAAAGGTACTACTCTCAGATGAATTTGTGACTGAAAAACTAGACATAGATGGCAAAACAGTAACATATGTACAGTACGAGTCAGGCTTTACTCAGCCAAACCCAGTAGTAAATGTGAAGATGATTGAATGGGCAATAACCCAAGTCAAAACTGTAGGGCATGGGGATTTTTTAGAGGCATACTGTGGATTAGGTAATTTTACCTTACCACTGTCATATTACTTTGACAAAGTACTAGCCACAGAGATAAGTAAAAGCTCCATAAAGGCAGCACTTGAAAACTGTGTACTCAATGGGGTAGAGAACATTACTTTTGCCAGACTCTCAGCCCAAGAGATGACAGAAGCACTGGGCAAAGAAAGAACATTTAATCGCTTAAACCATATAGACTTAGAAGCGTATAGCTTTTCTACCGTACTAGTAGACCCCCCACGTGCAGGACTAGATGATGCCAGTAGAAGACTCATCTCCACTATAGAAAACATCATCTATATCTCATGTAATCCAGAAACATTAGCACGAGATTTGGAGACTTTATGTAAAACACATAAGGTTGTAGATGCTGCACTATTTGACCAGTTTCCACACACTACACATGTGGAGAGTGGCGTATTTCTTCAAATATTATAAGAGTACAAGGTGATAATGAAGTAAGATATATCTTTGACAATTTTTGACATTTTTCAACTACAATTCTCCAAATCTTAACAAAGAACTGGGGAATATCAATTATGAACATACAACTTTTTAAAGAAACTATATTATTTATTATGTTACTGTCTTTAGTAACTGGATGTGGTAATAGTACTACTTCTTCTAATAATTATGAAAATAATTCAATGTATGAAACAAGAGAAAGTAAATCAGAAACCATGGTTCTCAATGGAAAAAATCCAATGGTGCTCACAGAAGGAGAAGAATATATGGATCCTGGAGCTATAGCTATTGAAAATGGAAAGAAGAATGAAAACATTATCGTGGCTGGTGATAAAGTGGATACGAATAACGTTGGAACTTATACAGTAACGTATGATATGACTGATGATGCAGGAAACAATATTGACACACTGACTAGAACGGTCATAGTAGATGCATCTACGAAAGATACACCTACAATAACAGTTGCAGACAATAAATATGCATCTTCTAAACTTCAAGCAATGAAAGACCTTTTAAAAGAAGCTAAAAATGGAACAAAAAAGGTATTTTTTTCTGTAGCGGGAGACAGTAAACGAGATGATGCTGTAGCGCAAGAAGAGATATTTTACTCAATGTGGCTTAAACAAGTAGGGGTGACTTATGGACATACGGCGATTACTTCTATAGAATCAGATGCTTGGATAACAAATAGTAAAGGCTTGGAAAAGCTTGTGTCATTATCTAATCGTATAAGTACAAATGGAAAAAATTCAATTATAGGTATTGAATTGGGTACAAATGATATCAATCACGAGTCTATTAAAAATAGAGATCCTCAGCATTTGTATGATTTTACATTGAGTAGGCTTACTACGCTTATAAAAACTATTAAAGCGAAGTTACCTCAGGCACATATATATCTAAGTGAACCAGCTTTGATTTCACAACCTAAGTTAAAAAAGGTGTATCAACAACTCTCTGTGAAATTTGATATACCATTAGTAAGTTCTGTACTAGATGATAGAATGTCAGGTAATCAAGCTCGTAAATGGTTTAAAGATGACATTCATCCACTATACAGTGCTACAGCTAGAACGATGATGAATGATTTTAAAGTTATCATGCCAAAAGAGAGTTTAGCCGTACTTAAAAGATATACAGCACAAAATGATTTTTCTTCTATTCCAAAGAATAAAAGAGGGGTAAATTTATCACAAGGCATTCCCGTAAATCAGTATAATTGTCTTTTTGATACAGAAAAAACGACAAGTGGTAAGTCTATTACTGTCCCCGTTATAGGTGGTAGTATTATTAAGCTTGTCTCAGATGAAAGTATTTTATCTAACTACCATAAAGCATTAGATGCCAATGGCAAAGGCATCATCAACAATGGCGACGATTTTGCTCGCTCAAACGTAGCCTTTGGTTCTTTGCGTAATGCATATAAATTTATTTATGTTCCAAAAGAGGCTAAATCTATCTGTTTTAACTATAAAATAGGTAGCAATATAAACAGTAATAAACTAGATGTCAGATATGTATCCCAAGAAGAGATGGCAAATCATCCTACTATGACTGAGATAGTAAGAGATTAGTGTACACTTAAAAAAAGAGTAGAAAGTAGAACCCTAGGAAATTCTCAATTTTCTAGGTACTTTATATATACCAGCCTCTACCCAAATAACATTCTATGCTCTACCATCGCACAATAATTTTGTACTACATTTATCCCCGCATCTTTGACTTTTTGTGCTGCATCATTGTTGATAAGTTCTAGTTGTGTCCAGTAGGTTTTTACATCATCACGTGCTATGACTGCGTCTGCTATGGCATCTAGGGCTGCGGGCTTTCTAAAGACTACTACCATATCTACTGGCACGTCTATCTCCGCTAGGCTTCTGTAGACTTTTTGACCTAAAATTTCATCATGCTTAGGGTAGACGGGTATCATGTTATAGCCTACATCTCGTAAGTATGCTGCAACATGGTTTGAAGCTTTACTTGTATCGGGAGAAGCCCCTAAAACAGCGATAGTCTTAGCCTCTTCAAAATATTTCTTCATCTCATCAGCATTTGAGTTTACTCTTGGTAGTTCACATTCCATTTTTTACATCCTTTGGGTATACTTTTAACAATATAATATCTAGGAAGACGTAATGTTAGACTTAAACAAAATAAAACAAGCACAAGAAAGATTAGATACAGTGGTATATCATACCCCTTTTTCGTATGCACCTAATCTAAGCAAACTATCAGGCTATGAAGTCTACTTAAAAAAAGAGAACCTTCAGCATACTGGTGCATTTAAACTAAGAGGGGCTTTTAATAAAGTAGCAGCTTTAATCGAAACAGGACAAAAGGGCGGTGTGATAGCAGCGAGTGCAGGCAACCATGCACAAGGTGTAGCATACGCTGCAAAATATTTCGGTATAAATGCTACCATCATCATGCCTGAGTCTACCCCTTTGACTAAAGTACAAGGCGTCAAAGAGTTAGAGGCAAATGCCATACTTTCAGGCGCAAACTATGATGAAGCCTATGCCTATGCGGTATCATATGCAAAAGAGTATAACCTTACCTTTGTTCATCCCTTTATAGATGAGGATGTCATGGCAGGTCAGGGTACAGTGGCACTTGAAATGTATGAGGAACAATCAGACTTAGATGCAGTCATTATCCCCGTAGGTGGAGGAGGGCTTATCTCAGGTATGTCTGTAGCATATCAAGCATTAAGTCCAAAGACAAAAATAGTTGCAGTTCAAGCTGAAGGTGCACCAGCATTAAAAAATTCGTATGATGCAAATAAACGTATAGACTCGCTCAAGGTCAAAACGATTGCAGATGGTATAGCTGTAAGAGATATTTATGAAGAGACTTTTACATACATCTTGGAAAATGTTGATCATTTTGAAACGGTATGTGAAGATGAAATAGCTGCAGCAATACTTTTCTTATTAGAGAAGCAAAAAGTTTTAGTAGAAGGTGCAGGTGCAGTAGGTGTTGCAGCACTTTTACATGGAAAGATAAATCTTCCAAAAGGGAGTAAAATAGGCATTGTACTCAGTGGTGGAAACATCGATGTAACGATGCTCTCACTCATCATAGAAAAAGGTCTCATGAAGTCTGCACGTAAAATGAAACTGCAAGTACTGCTTGTTGATAAACCAGGTGCATTGCAGTCTTTTACACAGATATTGACTGATATTGGTGCAAATATCGTCCAGATAGGGTATGACAGAACATCTACAGATTTAGACTTCGGTGATGCACATGTCTCTGTGGCATTAGAGACCAAAGGTGTGGAGCATCAAGAGCTCATACGAGAGAAGTTAGAAGAGGGTGGGTTTTCTTTTTCTGAGGGGCATTGACAGGAAAGAGATTATAAAAGTAGCTTGTCCCTTTATTTCAATACAACTATTTGACATCAGACACAACAAATGATATAATAGGCACAGAATTAAAATAACCGTTTCGTCAACTACGCTTAAATTGTATTAGTCGTACAATCTAAACTAGGGTTGTTTTCTTTCTCTTATTTATGGCATAAGTGCCAATACTAGCCTAAAAAGGCAACTCACTATTATCTTACTTACTTATCTAATAAGTAGGTAAGAACTTCAACTATCACAGCTAATACAAGTATTACTAGCTTTAGCATATTAGTACCTCATTCAATGAACTCCACCTACCACGTCCACAACATTCAATAAAATGCTTAATAGTTCATCGCTAAGATTAAAGTGTGTTGCTCTTCTGCACCTTATATATTATACCAAAAATAGGGGATTTAGGGAAGATATTTCAAGGGTTAGAGGAGTGTTAAAGTTGTGTGTAGTACGGCTTATAAAGGGGAAATCGCATCAACATTTTAGGCAACACTCTTTTGACACTTTTTGACAATTTTAGTATAGACTTCGGTATAACTATTGAATACATAGTCTAAATTTAGATTTGTGCAAATACCATTTTTGGTTACATTTAATATATGAAAAAGTAAGGAAAACTAACTATGAAAAAAACATTACTAACATTACTAACACTAACCGCTCTCTCTTTTGCAGGAGATTATGAGGATGGGCAAAAAGCATACGGTGCACAGGATTACCGTAAGGCTGCGGAACTTTGGCAAAAGGCAGCCGATCAGGGGGATGCTGATGCACAAGTTAGCCTTGGGGTGATGTATGAATATGGTCATAGAGTGAAGCAGGATTACCATAAGGCTGTGGCACTTTGGCAAAAGGCAGCCGATCAGGGGTATGCTGAGGCACAATCTAACCTTGGGTTGATGTATGCCAGGGGTCGAGGAGTGAAGCAGGATTACCATAAGGCTGCACAACTTTTCCAAAAGGCAGCCGATCAGGGGTATGCTTTGGCACAATATAACCTTGGGTTGATGTATGAAAATGGTCAAGGAGTGAAGCAGGATTACCATAAGGCTGTGGCACTTTACCAAAAGGCAGCAAATCAGGGGGATGCTATGGCGCAAACTATCCTTGGGGTGATGTATGACACGGGTCGAGGAGTGAAGCAGGATTACCATAAGGCTGCACAACTTTATCAAAAGGCAGCCGATCAGGGGTATGCTTTTTCACAATATAACCTTGGGTTGATGTATGAAAATGGTCAAGGAGTGAAGCAGGATTACCATAAGGCTGCACAACTTTACCAAAAGGCAGCAAATCAGGGGGATGCTACGGCGCAATTTAACCTTGGGTTGATGTATGCCGGGGGTCAGGGGGTTAGACAGAGTATGTCTAAAGCCAAAGCACTCTTTGGAAAAGCTTGCGATGGTGGTTTCGAGCTAGGGTGCAAAGGCTACGCTATCTTAAATAAAAGATAACCTCTCTATATGCTTCTTTGAATGCATGATTGTATTCAGGGGTGCGCTGATAGTTTAGTGGATACAGGACTCTAAATACAAACGAGAGACTTTTGTAGTGGGGTTTATTGAAAATGGCAACTTCCGTCTTAATCTTCTGATAACTTTTTTGTGTTACGATAAAGTGCGTATAGGTCTGAAAATACAATACTTACAATAGCGATGAGTACAAGTGTTCGTTCCAAGTTATCTCCTTTATTTTATTATTAATGTATTTGTAGTCATTTTCTGTGAGTAGGTTTTATGAAAGGGGACTCTACAATTCAAGAAAAGCGTCACCTATTTTATTTATTTTCTTTTGTATAAGATATAGAGATATCATAGATCCCACAATAAATACTATGACTAACCCACCTATAACCATAGAGCTCTCTTGCGTTCTATAGTTAGATACTCCTAGATACATGCCATAGAAAAGAACAATCGCAGATACCACATAATAAAATCTCCATGTCTTAATGCTCTCTTTTAAATAATCTCTAGTTGCCATTAGTACTCCTTGAACAGATTGTTTATCAGTATTATACTACAAAAAGAGTAGGTTCTCAATTTCTGATAATGAATTGGTACACCAAGGGCAGTTCTTCTCCTACAAATAAAGTGGACAGGCTACTTTTAATCCATCCTTTGCTAAACATTCCAACATAAATGAAAGGAGTGATCATGTCATGCATCCCAAGAGGAGAGACAGTAGGAGGGATAAATCATATTATCCATAGAGGTAGTATGATGATGCCAGTCTTTGATGCTATGTAAGATTATGAGTATTTTCTAGAGCTGTTAGAAAAGGCAAATAAAAGAGAAAATGTAGAGATACATGCGTATTGTTTAATGCCAAACCACTTCCATCTGCTCCTTATACCCAAAGAGCCAAACAGCCTCAGTAGACTTATGCAGTGGGTTATGACTTCTCATGTACGTTACTACCACAAAAAGAACAAAACTCTGTAAACAGACAAGCACCACTTGGAGATAAAAAGTGGCAAATGTAAACTGCCAGTAAGTATGGTATGCTTTCAACACTCAATAGTAGAGGACGGCCTAAAAAGGAGATAAAATGATAGCTATAGATTTAGGTTCAAATACTTTGCGTGTATTAGCCTATGATTGTAATACACAACAAGAAACATTTACTTATGAGAAAGTAGTGAAAACTGCTGATGGTTTGGCTACGTTTGGGTTGATTAATGAGCGAGCTGTATCACGTGTCATAGGAGCCATTCAAGAGGCACATGAAAAGATAGATTTTTCTTCTCACGTTATAAAGGCAGTGACAACAGAAGCCGTACGAAGAGCTAGTAACTCTACAGCTGTACTTAACCAGATAAAAGAAGAGACAGGGGTTAGCTTTGAGATTATCTCTGGAGAGGTAGAGGCAAGACTCACCCTTCTTGCTGTGAAAAATAGACTCATGAAACTTCACAATGACACCGATAATTTTGTATTAGTAGACATTGGAGGAGGATCAACAGAACTAATATTTCACTACAAAGATGAAACGCTAAGCAAAAGTTT
>JAKIUE010000145.1 GCA_021647715.1 Sulfurovum sp. | reverse complement strand
TGTAGCTTGGCATTTCTTTTGCGGTAGGTTGCGTGGTAGTAGGGTTTAAGTAGTGACGCTCTACAGGGTAGGCACGCCCTTCGCTAGTGACCAGTGGAGCATCTAGCATCTGTGACAGTGCCGTGGTATTTAGCGTAGCAGACATCACGAGTATCTTTAAATCTTCACGTAATACGGACTGTGATTCTAGTGACAGTGCCAAAGACAAGTCCGCATGAAGTGAACGTTCATGATACTCATCAAATATCACTAAGGCTACATCTTCAAGACTAGGGTCAGCCTGAAGCTTACGGGTGAGTATACCTTCTGTGACTATGAGTATTTTGGTTTTTTTAGAGTACTGTGAGTCCATCTTTATCTGATACCCCACACGTTCTCCCACCTTCTCATTTGAACCATGTTTCTCTGCAAGCATCTCAGCCATACGAGCAGCACTCGCACGCACAGCCAAACGTCTAGGCTCCAGCATGATGATACTCTTGCCCTCTAGCCACGGTTCATCGAGCAAGGCTAGGGGTAGGGCTGTGGTTTTACCTGCGCCTGGTGGTGCTTGGAGTATGAGTCTGTTATGGGTGAGAAGTTTCTCTTTTACTTCTGGTATGACTTGGTGTATGGGTAGGGTTTGCATGGTGGGATTATAATTTACTGTATTTTATGTCTGTTACTATAGGTTGATGGTTCTCTAAAGTGGTTGGCTATAGCGTAGATAACTATGGTTTCATTCTCGTAAGTATAAAATATACTATAGGGAAATGTATGCGATACACATTTGTGAACATGGTTTTCTGTTATGGGGTAGAGTGTGGGGAACTGGATAATCATATCTATGCAAGAGCGAATCTCTTTTTTAAATCTAATACCTAGACCTTCTGATTCCTTTTCGTAGTAGATAATAGCCTCATCAAATTCTAATTTGGCTAACTTTAAAAACTCAATCTTCACCAAAAAACTCACTATAAGAGATGGTGTCTAATTTTCCTTCTTCTAAGAGGTTTTTTCTGTGTGTTACTTCATCTAGCCATTTTTTTTCTATTTCACTATCCATAGGGTTAAAACTTTTTACTAGTGTATTGACGATGAGTAGTCTCTCTGCTACAGGAAGGTTAAGTGCTTCAGAGATGATTTCTGTATTTGACATGGTGTATCCTTCGTGTTATAGAGTAATTATATCATAAATTATTTGGTGTATAATAGCTGTGATTTAACTCGTTTTTTAGATTATTAGTACTTGTACTTATACTTATAATTATGATTATAAAAAAGATTGCTACAGTTTAAATTAGAAAAGTATGGCAATTTGCCATATTATTACAACGCTTGCTATTATTTTAGTATAATAAGTAAATTTTAAAAGGAGTAGTATTTGAGTGAAACACAACAACAAATAAATATATTATTGAAGAATGCTACTTCGTATACAAACATAGAGCTTTTTGCAGGGGCAGGGGGTATGGCTCTTGGTATGGAAAAAGCAGGCATAGAACATGTCCTGCTCAATGACTTTGACCGTTATGCTACACAAACACTCAAGAAAAACCGTCCGCATTGGCATGTGATGCATGGAGACATAGCCAAGATAGACTTCAATCCTTACAAAGGGGTAGACATCTTAACAGGTGGGTTTCCTTGTCAGGCATTTTCTTATGCAGGTAAAAAAAGAGGCATGGAAGATACACGTGGGACGCTTTTTTATGAGTTTGCTCGTGCATTAAAAGAGTCTGAACCTAAAGTGTTTTTAGCAGAGAATGTAAAAGGACTCAAAAGCCATGATGGCGGACGTACATTAGCTACGATGGTTGAGGTGTTTGAGTCTATGGGGTACGAGGTGTTAGAACCTACAGTACTTAAAGGCATACACTACAATGTACCTCAAAAAAGAGAGCGTATCTTTATAGTGGGCATTAAAAAAGAGTACGCCAAAGATGTTGCGTTTCAGTGGCCTAAGGCTAGTGCCAAGATATATAACCTAAAAGATGCTCTACGTAAAGGCGAACTTTTTGACTGTGATGTGCCTCACTCAGAGGGGCAAGCCTACCCAGATAAAAAGAAAAAAGTCTTAGACCTTGTGCCTGCTGGTGGGTACTGGCGTGACTTGCCTTTGGACATCCAAAAAGAGTACATGATGAAAAGCTTTTATTTGGGTGGAGGTAAAACGGGCATAGCACGACGAATCTCGTGGGACGAGCCATCACTTACACTTACTTGTTCACCTGCTCAAAAGCAGACAGAACGTTGTCACCCAGATGAGACTAGACCTTTTACAGTACGTGAGTATGCACGCATACAAACTTTTCCTGATACATGGAGTTTTGAAGGTTCTATGACGAACCAATATAAACAAATAGGTAACGCTGTGCCCATGAACTTAGCCTATGCAGTAGGTACATCTTTGGTGAAACTACTTGATGACATAGCAGAGGTAGAACGTGCAAAAGTATAATCTAGGGTTTATCAGTGATGAAGATTTATTTCATCATGTCAAAGAGACAGTAGAGAAGTATCGTTTCAAGATAGATTTGAAAAAGTTTAATAAAAACCTTATAGACCCCATAAAACTTACATTTGATGCTAAGATATATGCCAAAAGTATAGAAGAGATAATCGAGTCAGAGATTATTCGTCAGATGGACAAATCAAATACCAATCATATAGGTCACTTTCATCAAAACATTTTTAAGTACATGGGTAGCTATTGGGTAGTACCTAAAGAAGGGTTTGACCTTATAAATGAAGAAGAGAAGATATATGTAGAGATGAAAAACAAGCACAATACCATGAACTCATCATCTTCTCAAAAAACATACATCAAAATGCAAGGTATGCTTTTAAAAAATGCTAAAAATAGATGTTTTTTGGTTGAAGTTATTGCTAAAAACAGTCAAAATATTCCATGGAAGATATCGTTAGATGGTAACTCCCATGAGCATGAGTATATACGTCGAATTTCTATGGATAAATTTTACGCATTTGTGACAGGTCAAGCAGACTCTTTTAAGCGTTTATGTGAAGTGTT
>JAKIUE010000144.1 GCA_021647715.1 Sulfurovum sp. | reverse complement strand
ACTGTAACCGTATACGTCTTACTGCCGAGGGTAACCTCATACCTTGTTTGTATTTTGATGAAGCACTTAGTATCGCAGAATCAGTGAAAAAAGGTGACATACAAGGTGCAGCTGATGTACTGGCAGCTGTACTTAAAGATAAGCCAAAGGAAAACCGTTGGTCAGAAGATGAACTGGAAGATAGAGAAATCTCTACGCGAGCCTTTTATGAGACTGGTGGGTGATTGCTTTGCAATCAAATGAAAAATTAGAAATTAGAAATGAGGAATTATTTTGTTTTATTTGACAGAGCAATTCTTCTCCATACAAGGTGAGGGGAAGTATGCGGGTGTCCCTTCGTACTTTTTACGTACAGGGGGATGCAACTTAAATTGTCCAGGGTTTGGGGCAGAGTATTTGGTGGATGGAGAAGTACGTCTAGGGTGTGATACCTACTTTGCTGTAGATGGACATTTCTCTAGCACATGGCAGAAAGTCACTTCAGCAGATACTTTGATACACCAACTCAAAGATGAATTTATAAAAATAGGCTATGTCCCAGATATGGTGATTACTGGTGGTGAACCACTCATGTATGCCAAGGATGATACCTTTTATGCAGTAGTAGAAGCTATGGTAGATCATGGTGTGAAGATAACCTTTGAGACCAATGGTACGATAGAGATAGACTTCGAAAACTACCCAGCGTATAAATCATGTATTTTTGCACTCTCTTTAAAATTAAAAAACTCTGGTGAACCTAAAGTAAAACGTATCATCCCACAAGCACTCTTAAATGTACAGACACATGCTAAAGAATCATTTCTAAAATTTACTATAGATGCCGAACTTGTTGAAACTACCGCCATAGATGAGATAAATGAAATCAGAGAAATACTACCAGAATTAGAAGTCTATTGTATGCCTGTTGGAGAGAGTAGAGATACCATATGGAAAAATGATAGGGCAGTCTTTGAATTTTGTATGAAACATAATTTTCATTATAGTGACAGGTTGCACATACGGGTATTTGATACTACACAAGGGGTGTAGATATGCATAGAGTTTTATGGTTTTTACTGGTTTTTTTAATTATAGGCTGTGGTAAAAAAAGTGAACCTATTATCAAAACAGATATGAACATGACCACTCCTATTAAATGTATAACACTCAATACTTTAAGTATGGAGAAACCTTTTGTTGCAAAACTTCAATCTTTATATCTTTTTGATACTCGTTGTGATGTAAAACTTTATGTCACTTATAAAAAAGATATTGTCTGTAACAGTCCCTATAATGCAGGTATAAAAAACACTTCATCTTTCCCAAAGAGTTTCTTAAAACTTGAATTAAAAAAGGGATTTAAAGTGATATATAGTTACTATATCGACCTTTATAGTAATGTGGATATTGATGATATTGTAGATGCTTTTTTATCTATGAAAAAAGAACTGATGCTTAAATAAAGGAAAAGAAAGATGAATTTTAATTTAAATGAAAACAAAACAGTAAACGAAATTTATAAGCTCATGTCGCAGACTATTATCCCTAGACCTATTGCATGGGTAATAACAGAAGATGATGGGGTGGTAAATATCGCACCTTTTTCTTACTTTATAGGGCTTTCTTCTGAGCCTGCGACTGTACTTATATCTGTAGGTCACAAGGCAGACGGAACTGAAAAAGACACACTTTTAAATATTCGTAAATATGATAAGTGTACTATTTGTATGGTACAAGAGAGTGATTTGGAAAAGATGCATTTCTCGTCTAAAAGTTTAAATCACGACGCGAGTGAGTCTGAGTATTTTGATATTGAAACTATACATGATAACCAAATGTTTCCCCCTCGTATTGCTACCGCTCCTGTAGCTTATTATTGTACATTAAATCAAGAGATTGATTTAGAAGGTAGTGTTACTGTTCCTTTGGTTTTAAATGTAGAAAAAATATTTGTGGATGACGAGATTATTACAGATAAAGAAAAATTGAGTATAAAATTTCAACCTATTGCGCGTATAGGGAAGAGTTATGCTTTTTTAGGTGAGGATGTTGACGCTCCACAAATACCTTAAGTTGGCTGTGTTAAAATCAGATAACTATACTCCTAATTAAGGATAATTCATGCTTATACGAAAACTTTTTAAATTTGAAAATGCACATATTGTACGCGATTGTACAACGCAGAGATGTTCTGAAAATATACACGGACACTCTTATAAAATAGAAGTACTTTTAGAGTCTAACTATTTGGATGATGGTCAAATGGTGTATGACTTTGGGCTTACAAAACGATATATCAAAGAGCTTATTGACTCTTTTGACCATGGGATTACTTTGTGGTCAAAGGATGATGCTAAATATATAGAAGCTATGAAAGCACATAGTACGAGATGGGTAGAACTTCCTGTCTCACCTAGTGCAGAGCAGTTTTCACGTGTAATTTATCTTTTAGTTGAACGGGTATTGGCATGTACAGATATGCAAAATGGGGAGAGAGAAGTAAAACTTCATAGTATTATAGTGCATGAGACAGAAACGGGCTATGCTCAAGGATTTAAAGAAGATGCACACTCTAAACGCATGGGTGAGATAAAACTTGAAGATATTAAATTTTCCAAACAAGTGCAGAGTGAATGGTCAGATGAGTCACTATGGGATAAACTTTTAAATAAAGAGATGATAAAAAATCCTAGAAAAGTATAAACTTCACAATAAACTCACAAATAATAGTGTATAATGCGACTTATTCAAATATAAGGAAAAGAAGAATGAAAAAAACAGTAGTATTATCATTGATTGTAGCAAGTGTATTATTTACAGGATGTGATCAAAAAGCAAAAGATTCAGTAGCAGAGGCAGCGTCGTCTGTAACTTCATCTGTAAAAGATGCAGCATCTAATGCAGTAGAAAAAGCTGGAAATATCAAAGATGCAGCAGTAGAAAAAGCATCAGAAGTTACTGATGTAGCAAAAGAAAAAGCAGCTGAGGCACTTGAAGCTACGAAAGAAGCAGCATCAAATGCAGCAGAAAAAGCTGGAGATATCAA
>JAKIUE010000044.1 GCA_021647715.1 Sulfurovum sp. | reverse complement strand
CAGTAGCATCATTTACCAACCCAAGCACAAATTCATACAAAAGACTCGTTCCTGGATATGAAGCACCATCTATCTTGACATACTCTAGCCAAAACCGTTCAGCTGCGTGTCGTATCCCTTATGGTGCGGGTGAGATGGCTACTAGGATTGAGACTAGATTCCCAGACTCTACGGCTTGTCCTTACCTCTGTTTTGCAGTGCTTATGCTTGCAGGTCTTGATGGTATCAAAAACAAAGATGTACCTGTAGGACCTATGGATATTGATCTGTTTGAACTCACGCTTGATGAGATTAAAGAGAAAAATATCCCTCAAATGCCACGTACACTAAGAGAAGCACTCGAAGGTCTTCGTTCAGACTATGAATTCCTAAGACCAGTCATGAGTGAAGAATTTATCAATACTTACAGACAATATATGTTTGCAAGCCAAGTGCACCCTGATGAAGCCAGACCAACTGGGTTTGAATTTAGTTCTACTTACTCTTGTTAAAACCCTTTCGGGCAACTGCCCGAAACACTCCCCCCCCTTCCAAACCTTTCAACTATTTATGCTACACTTTGCGTATCAACATAAAGGAAATGCTCTATGCAAAAATTTAGATTCACTCTCGTCATATTAACTACATTACTATTTTCATCTTGTGGTGGTGTCAGTACAAACCCTATCGAAACAGTAAACAATATAAATAAAAGAGCAGCTATTTTTATAATTCGGGGTGTCTCTACTGGTGTCTGTAAATCATACCTATTTAAGACCGCACTCGATAAAGCTTTAACTGGTGTCATAACCCATGAAGAACCTAAAAGTTTTACCTGTAACAACTTTGATAGAAAAAATGATAGACGTGGATGTTATCAAGAAAACTATACAGCCACTCCTGGTGACCTTGCATGTATCATTGGTTATGATGGTGTAAAAGAAAATGAAAAGAATGAAAATATTTTAGGCGCTTTCATAACCGGGACTATCCTTGATATATTTATACGTCTTGCAGAATAAAAAAGATAGCATTTCAATTTAAGTACGCTTAAAATGTGTAAATTCAGAATATATTAAATAATATACTTAAAAAAATAGTGATTTAATACTTTTTATTCAAAAAATATTTATAATATAATAATATAAAAGGATAAAGATATGAAAAAATTAACATTAACAAGCGTAGTACTAGGAGCATTACTTTTAAGTGCTTGTGGTGGGAGTGATGATACAGATCCTATGAGAGCTAAAAAAGGTATAATTATAATGGAACTTGTACAAGCTGGGATATGTGAAACATCTGCATTTAGAGATGAACTTGCGCAGGGAGGATTGCAAGATTTTATCACTAGAGAAACTGGTACTGATACCACATGTGCAACTTATGGTAAAACAGAAAGGGTAAATTGTCGATATGTGGCATCAAACACTGGCCCTGTTAACTGTGTCATTGGATTCAACAGTACTACTGCTGGTTCAATACCTGATAATGTTAGTATGTATGAAACATTTGAAATTCTAGAATCAGAATTTCAATAAGATAGTATACATTTTGCATTCTATATATGAAAATATAGAATGCACTCAACCTTAAACTTCCATCTACACAATATCACTTCATAATGCCCTTCTTTGGTAAACTTACCTATAATTACTAAAATTTAAAGGAAGAAACCCCTATGTTTAAAACATCCATTTCTATACTACTTTCATCTACTCTACTTTTCACTGCATGTGATAGTGGAGAAACCATAGATAAGATTACAAACAGTAACGACAGTGAACAAGAAGAAATTGCCAAAAGAGATATAGTCTACATCATAAAATATACACCTGATAGTGTCTGTAAGAGTGACTCCTTTAAAAAAGCTATGGAAGTAACGATAGAAGAATATAAAAAATCAAATGCCAAAACAATCAACATAAAAAATATAAAAACCTATGT
The DNA here is from genome assembly GCA_021647715.1 of Sulfurovum sp. GTDB lineage: Bacteria > Campylobacterota > Campylobacteria > Campylobacterales > Sulfurovaceae > Sulfurovum. The sequence goes on along the minus strand of JAKIUE010000044.1, from coordinate 15,815 downwards.
ACAAACAAATGATGTAACATGCAAAACGTATAAACCCTCAGATATTATAGATATCGTAGACCCAATTTGTAAAAAGCTAAAAGCCACTGACATAGATGAACACTACAATCTACCTGAGGGGGTAGAACTCAACGAACAAATACCCACTTCATGTGTGGTTACTGGAGATATTATTTAAGGCTTTAACCATTCCAAATACTTCCATCATGACTATACAGAAGTATATTGGATACTTCAATATATTATAATATTAGTTAATATATACTGTATACTTTATGGTATTCCCCCTCACATCCATTGCTTTCCTTTCTTGAACACCATTGTCAATACATACTGCTCAACTATCTAAATATTAATACTATTTAATATACAACTATTGTTGATATTTATTAATTTTGACATTTTTTGACAATTCTTCTTTATACTTTGACATATATTTACAGACAAAGGAAAAAGAATGAATATAGAACAACAATTTGATAAAAGCATAGAAAAGATGCTCGAAGAACTAGATGTAGAAATAGAAGGTGATTTTGATGATGAATTTTACAACGAAGACTACTTCAATGAAGAGAGTGAACTACTTAATAGCTTTAATGCATTAGTATAGTGTAATATTTATAAATATTACACTATAAACATCTGAACCCTCTTGTACATGCTCTATATAAAGCTATATTGAGTTTTATACGTAGACTCATGTTAACACATGACTTTTAACAGTATTACGTATTTTAGTGCCATTGTGCACTTTTATATAGGGTATAAAACTTTATCCATAACTTTATTTATGTACGTAAACTACTAATCATATCACTTATGCCATATATTAGACATTAATAAACATTAAAAAGTATTTAAAATCATTAGTAATAATATAATATACTGAAAGTATGTTAGCTTTAAATACCCTATTCTGCCAGCTATATAATAATTCAATAAGGTATGTGTATCTCTAAAGGTCTATCATATTTCATTTATTTAAAAATACTTGCCTCATCTTCTTTCTTAAAAAAAGTAAAATACGTCCAGAGTGTCGTACCATATACAAAGATAGACATCATCACTACACCTGTAGTCACTACTTCAAAAAACTCTTTATGTTCAAAGGTAGCAGGTATCATGTGTACCAAGATGATAGAGAGTGCTCCTTTCATCCCAGAAAAAGTTAAAATAAACCACCCTTCCAAACCTACAGGGGCTATGTGTCTTGACTTATCCCCTATCCATGCAAACTTTGCCATAGATACTGCACGTATAAGTGTAGTCATACCAAACATCAGGAGTATCTCAAACTTATACTGCCAAAGCTTTTCAAAATCTGCCATTTCCGCAAGTATAAAAAAGATCATCACCGCTGCAATATATCCAAACTCTTTTGCCATCTCATAAATATACTCTAGCCTCTCATGTGTGGTTGCACGTATAGTCGACAAACGCATTTTATGTAAAAAAGATTTCGTTTTTTTAGATTCATCTTCTTCTGTATCTGCATCTATCCATCCCTTAGTAGCAATGATAGCAACAATGAGTGTTAAAATACCAGAGATATGCATCTCTTCTGCTATCACATAGGCGGCATACCCTTCTATCACAAAAGCGAAAAACTCCCCTCTTTTGTCTGAAAAGAGTTTCATAAGCATATAAAAGAAAAACCCTATCATTAACCCTATTCCCATACTCATAGCAAACACACGTAATGCATCAAAAGCAGCAGTACCTGCATCAATACTTCCAGACATCATCCATGGTAAACCTATGAAGAAAAAAGCAATAACTGCTGTAGCATCATTCCCTAAAGACTCTCCCTCTATAAGTACTTTTATATGATGGCTTATTCCATTAAAACGAGAGAGTATGGACTGTACAGATACCGCGTCGGTTGCCATATTGATAGCAAAAAGTGATACATACGCTCCAATACTCAAACTTTCAAAAATACCAAAGTGATACATACTCGCCCCTGCAGTAATAGAAAGTGCTACAGCTACCACAGCCAAATAAAATATATCCCAACCATATTTTTTAATATCTTTAAAATGCAAATGCAGAGCATCACCCATAAAAATGAGTGGGATACAAAAAAGTATAATTGTATCAAAATGTGCTCTTAAATCTATAGGTACCGCCATAGGCAGATAGTTGTAAATAAGGTATGAACCAATCAGAAGTAAAAAAACTGATGGTATCTTTAACTTACTCGCTAAAACATCTGAAAACACTACCAATGAAAGTATCGTAATTAACATGATTTCTGGTGCAAAACTGTGCATATATTCTCCTCTGGTAATAATATTTATTGTCTAAAATAATTCTCCACTATCCTCTGAATCAGGTCTTTGGGGCATAGTACGTTTTGGATGCAATGCATCCCCCTCATCTTCTTCTTCATCATCTTCTTCTATATTTACCATCTCTGCCATGCCTGTATCTATCTCTAATGTAATAATTTCATCCCCATCTATAATGGTTTCTTCCTCATAGTCATCTTCTTCAATCTCAGGTTTTTGTATAACAGGTAACGGCGAGTCTTTTGTATAGAGTTCGCTTTTACCATTATACTCACCTTTAAACACACCTTCTGGTATGTCAAAAGTACGTTTAGTCTCAGGATATAACTTGATAAGCTCTTTAAAGTAGTATGCAAAAGCAGGTGCTGCCATAGCCCCACCCGTTGCTCCTTTTCCAATGGGTCGGTTATTATCTCTTCCCATCCAAGATATGACTTCAATCGTAGGTGAGTAGCCACAAAACCATGCATCTATGTTTTTATTGGTAGTTCCTGTTTTACCTGCAAGTTCAATACCCTCTACTTTAGCATTTTTACCCGTTCCTCTTTTAACCACATCCTTTAGTACATCTGTCATCAAGTATGCCTGTTCAGGTGCAGTGAAATCTGATATCTCTTTAGGACGTGTCTCATAAATGACCGCACCCTCTTTAGAAATAATCTTACTCACAAGTCTTGGGGCTATCATGTGTCCTTCATTTGCAAACACAGAAAATATCTGTGCCATTTTAAGCGGGCTAAGCCCCAAGTTACCCAGTGCAATAGACATATCTTTAGGAATGTGTGGCACATCTAGAAATGCCAGTCTGTTACGTATGGTTTTAACCCCTAAATCAGAGACAAGATTCACTGTTGCCAAATTGCGTGAATGCACTAACGCCTCTCTAAAAGGAACAAATCCTTTAAAATTACGTTCATAATTTCTAGGAGCCCAAACATGTGCTTTCCCTTTATAATAATATTGAAATGTACGTGCCAAGTCAGTCAAAGGTGTAGCAGGGTTATACCCCATATCTAATGCTGTTTGATAGATGAATGGCTTAAATGCAGAGCCTGGCTGACGCTTTGCCTGTGTTACACGGTTAAAAGCAGAACGCTTATACGATGCACCACCCACCATAGCCAATATATCTCCCGTTTTACTCTCTACTGCGACAAAGGCCGCGTTGAGTGTAGAATTGTTTTCATCTTCGTTATATTTTTTCAATGCCTTTTTATACTCAAACGTTACAGCATCTCTAGCTATTGCCTGCTGTTTCATATCTATGGTGGTATAAATCTGATATCCTCCCGTGCGTATATCACCTAATTTGCCTTTAAAACGTCTCAACACTTCATCAATGATATAAGGAGCAACATTTTGAGTCAATGAAGTTTTATAAACCTTAGGTGACTCTTTGACTGCCTTTAAGTAGTTCTCTTTTGTTATCCACCCTATGCTCTTCATACGATATAACACATTATTTGCTCTATCAAGTGCACGCTTATAATGCCGTATTGGGTTATAAAAGCTTGGCGCATTGGGAAGTCCTACCAAGATAGCCATCTCTTTATGCGTCAACTTATTCATCTCTTTACGAAAATACCCATTGGCTGCAGTTTTCACACCATAATAATTATTTCCATAAGAAATCTCATTTACATACCGTTCAAGTATCTCTTCTTTACTAAGTTCATGCTCTATCTTTAATGCTAATATCGCTTCTTTGACCTTTCTTATAAGCTTTTTTTCATTGGTTAAAAGCTTGTTTTTAATAAGCTGCTGTGTTAAGGTACTCCCACCTTCTACAAATGCACCTGCTTTGATATCTTTTACTATGGCCCTTAATATTGCATCTGGATTTACGCCATTATGTTCAAAGAAACGTGTGTCTTCCATCGCAACAAGCCCCTCAACTAAAAAGCCTGGTATCTCATCGTATCTTGCATAAAGACGGTGCTGTTTTTTAAATACATAGGCTAGTTTTTCACCATTTCTATCAAGCACGATAGATGAAGTCTCTGGTTTATAGTTGATAAGTTTATCTGCATTTAAAGAGACTTCTTCATAAGCATACACAAATGCTATACCCAAAATAATAGAAAAAATGATAGCAAGTATCACAAAACCTTTAACTAACACATTAAACACAAAGAGCCTTTAAAATCATTTTCATTTATTGTACCGTGTTGTGTTTAATTAGTGCCAACACATGTGCTGTTTTTTTCATAGACATGCCCAGGTTAAGTATCACCCTCATCATAGGTTTATCTACTGTAGGCTGACGTATGGCTCCTACTAAATATCCCTGTTCCATAAGACCTTTTTGCATCCATTGTGTCTCTTCATTGTCTTTTACTTCTAGAGGTAAAATAAGACTTTGTACCATCAACCCCAACTCTTTTCTTACCAATAACTGACGCTCTAATATTTTCTTCCTATATTCTTCAGAGTGTTTACGTATATATTTCATATTGACATAGGCAAGTGCCGTGTCAAACACAGAAGGTGCTGTAGAGTAAATAATCGGTTTCGCTCTATTGATCAAAAAAGAGATAACCTCAGATGAAGCCAAAATATATGCCCCATACGATCCATATGCTTTACCTAAAGTCCCCATTTTTATATAATATTTATTAATTTTAATACCATAATATTCAAAAATACCCAAGAGTTTTAATCCTAAAACACCCGCAGAGTGTGCTTCATCGACTATCATTAATGCTTTAGTAGCTTCTGCGAGAGTAAAAATCTCTTTTTTACATAAATCTCCACTCATGGAGTAAACGCCTTCTACTGCTATTATCTGTCTTTTTGCAGGATATTTTTCTAACTTTTCAGCCAAGTCTTTCACATCATTGTGCTTAAACTTTACTACCCTATCACCAAGTAACTGTGCTGCCATGACACCACTTGCATGATACTCCTCATCCATAAAAAGCATATCACCTTTACGTACAAGTGATTCTATGAGTGCCATATTGGCTAAATATCCAGAACCTACCACTAGCCCCTCTTCAAAACCATTTTGTTCTGCCATTGTCTCTTCAAAAAGTTGATGTATTGGGTGGTACCCATTGACCAACATAGAAGCTTTTGAAGTGAGAGTTTCAAATTCTTTTACAAGTTTTACTGCTTTATTAAACTGCTTTTTATTGTTTGAAAGCCCCAAGTAATCATTGGATGCCAAATCTAGCAAGTCATCATTAAAAAGTTTTCGTTCTCTAAAACGTCCTGATTTTTTAAGGGCTTTGAGTTCATTTTCATACATAGTTTATTTACCTAACCATGGTAAAAGTACTTCTACCTGTAACCCCATAGCCGTACTTTCATAGCCATCTACTGACTTTATGTACTTTTTACAAAACCCCTCAACCATACAACCACCTGCTTTTCCCTGCCATAAATTACTCACTAAATACGCTTCTAAATCATCATTCTTAAAAATATCAAAGTGATAATGTGTAGCAGAGATGTCTGAAAAAGCCAAAGTTTTTGACTTATAGTGCAGTGAGGAAATAATAGAAATGGTAGAACCACTTTGAATACTTAAAATACGCTTTGCATCTTCTACATTTTTGGGTTTTCGAAGTATGCTACCATCTGATGTAGCTATGACAGTGTCTGCACAAAGTAAAGGTACATCAAGTCCAAATTCACGGACAGCAGCCTCTAGCTTGCCTTCACTTGCAGTATAGACAAAATCTTTGGCAATACTAGTCGCAATCTGTTCTTCATCATAATCCACAGATTTGTGAATAAAGTCAATCCCAAACTTATAAAGCAATAATGCCCTACTTTCAGACTGGGAACAAAGGATTAGTTGCATTAAAGACCTCTAAGACTCACACCCATCCATAGTGCTACAAGTCCCAACACAATGTTTAGTGGTAAAAGTACATTTGCCATCCACTTCATCTTTGCTTTTGCAAGTGCGTACTCACCTTTTTCATAAAGCTTCCATGCTTTGAAGCGTCGTACATACATATATGTGTAATTTATAACCATAATGGTCCAAATGATTTCTTTTGAAAGAAATAATGTTTTAAGTGTACCCTTATGCCCCCCTGTAGCTATAGCCATGATAAGCCCTGTTATAAATAAAAATAGTATAAAAGGCATTACAAGGTTGAAAAGTCTACCCATAGATTGCAAGGTAATCGCTAGCCGTTGTTTTGGCTCAATCATAAAATCCATGATATCACTTTGCAACATCTGCTGCGCTGTCACACCACCACGACTCACTACCGGATGTACTGCCACACGCATAGCTATCATACCACCTACCCAAATAATAGCTGAAAGTACATGTATAAAAACAATAAGTTGTCCGTTATTAGCAAAAAAATCTGTCATTTATATATTTTCCTCTAAATATGTCAATGCTTTTTGAGTCGCTTCTGCTATTTTAGAAGCATCTTTCCCACCTGCTTGGGCAAAATCTGGACGACCTCCCCCTCCACCACCTAATATAGGCGCTATCTCTTTTATCCAGTTACCTGCTTTGATATTGGTCTCTTTACTACCACAGGCGATTAAAACTTTTTCACCCTTTTTTTGAAAAAGCATAATAGCGATGTTCGGATATTTGTTTTTCGCTTCATCTATAAGCTCTTTAATATCTCCCATTTCTACTTCTTCTACGATGATATTAGTACCTTTAAGCTCTGTTGCATTGAGCTCTTTTTGTGTCAATGACTGTGCAGCTTGCACATCTGATTTGAGTATTTTTACCTGCTCTTTAAGTTTTGCTATGCCTGCAAGTGGATTTGCATTCTTCACTTCACTCTTTACTGCGTTAAACTCATCTCGTAACTCTCGTACTGCACGGAGTGCTGCATTTCCACAGATAGCTTCAATTCGCCTAACACCTGCAGAAACACCTGATTCTTTGGTAATCATAAAGAGTCCTATTTGTGCGACATTATTTACGTGCGTACCTCCACAAAGTTCAACAGAAGCATCACCCATACTTACCACACGTACCTCATCCCCATACTTTTCACCAAAAAGTGCTACCGCACCAGAATGCTTCGCCTCATCAATGCTCATGACCCTTGTGTTTGCAGGTATTGCACGGCTTATCTTATCATTCACCCATGCTTCTACTTTAGCTATATCCTCTTGCTTCATCGCCTGTGGATGAGAAAAATCAAAACGCAAACGCTTATCATCATTTAAAGATCCTGCTTGTGCAATATGCTCACCTAAAACTTCTCTTAGTGCTGCATGGAGTAAATGTGTTGCCGAATGGTGTTTTTCTATCTCTTTTCGACTATAATCAACTACCGCTTCTACCTCGTCAGCCATAGAAAGTTCACCTTCGACTTCTGATAAATTCATATCTAAAAACTTCTTAGTATCCAACACTTTAATACCCTCTTCATCTCCAGACATGCGCAATATACCTTTATCGCCTACTTGCCCACCAGACTCCGCATAAAATGGTGTCTCTTTTAACAGTACCCACCCTTTTCCATCTAATTCAGTAACTTGTTCAAAGTTCTCATCAAGTAATGCTAAAACTTTTGTATGTGCTGTTGTACTTTCATATCCTACAAATTTATTAACACCAAACGCTTCTTTCAAGGCTTTAAAATCACCAGTAGTTGCTGCGTCCCCTGTACCTTTCCAGCCTGCTTTAGATTGAGCCTTTTGTGCATTCATTTTTGCATTAAAGGCATCCATGTCTAAGCTTATATTTTTCTCACGTAACATATCTTCAGTAAGGTCTAGTGGGAAACCATAAGTATCATAAAGTTTAAAAGCTACCTCACCATTAAACACTTCGCTACTAAGCCATTGCGGTTCATTTTCTAATTTTTCTTCTAACGCTCTAAACATATTTTGGGCATTAAACCCATAAGGACTCTTATTTCTACTGGTTTGTCTGTCTTTGTTGTAATGCATTTTTGCAAGTTCTTCATTAAAGAGTTTTATACCTGATTCTATCGTCATAAAGAAACGTTCTTCTTCCAACTTCATAGAGGTTTTAATCGCCTCAGATTTAGAAATCAAATAATCATATTGACTTCCCATTAAATCTACCAAAGTATCAACAAGTTTATACATAAATGGTTCACGAAGCCCAAGTAAATAACCATGACGAATGGCACGACGCATAATACGTCTAAGGACATACCCACGCCCCTCTTTGTCAAAGTTTACACCTTGAGCTAGTAAAAAAGAACATGATCGTAAATGGTCTACTATCACCCTATAAGAAGCTGAGTTTGCTGCATCAAAATCATACTTTGTGCCTACAAGTTCCCCTATTTTGTCCAAAAATGGCATAAACAGACTAGAGTGATAGTTATTAAGTTTACCCTCTTTTATCGCCACCACACGTTCTAGTCCCATACCTGTATCTATACTAGGTTTAGGAAGTGGATTGAGTGTGCCAGTCTCATCACGAAAATATTGCATAAATACTAAATTCCAAATCTCTAAAAATCTGTCACCCTCTCCACCCATTTTATCTTCAGGGCTATTAAAATGCTCTTCCCCTTGGTCATAAAATATCTCACTACACGGACCACATGGACCAGTATCTCCCATCTGCCAAAAGTTATCTGCATCTCCAAAACGTACGATGCGGTCTTTACTTATGTGTTTAGCCCATATTTCTTCTGCTTCATCATCACTATCATGTACTGTTACCCATAGTTTTTCTACAGGTAGGTTAAGATACTTATCTGAAGTGATAAACTCCCATGCATACGCAATAGCTTCCTCTTTAAAATAGTCAGCAAAAGAGAAATTACCCAGCATCTCAAAAAGCGTATGGTGGCGCGCAGTATACCCTACATTATCAAGGTCATTATGCTTTCCTCCTGCTCTTAAACACGTTTGACTTGAGGTTGCACGAGGAGTAGTCGGTATAGGTGCTTCACCCGTAAAAATATTTTTAAACTGTACCATACCTGCGTTGGTAAACATAAGTGTGGCATCTTCTGGCACAAGTGGAGAACTCGGTATAAGCTCATGTCCTTTGTTTTGAAAAAAGTCTAGAAATGTTTTTCTAATATCCATAGGGTTATATCCTCTTATAAATTGAGATATTTTATCCTAAATGTCGTTATTATGAGGTAAAAAAGAAGCAGATGTCTGAAAGTGGGATAGCTATCCCACCTTTGTGTAAATAATGGTATCAAGCGTACCTAAATAAAATCACAATTACGCATTAAAGATAAAAGGTACATACATCATCTTGATCATAGTCAAAACTACCATCATCATACGTCGATACGCCTCTAAAGTTAGCACAATCATAAGGGATACCACCTTTTCCATCATTTGTATAGTCAACAATACGTATAACATCGTCATGCATATCGCCATAGATACCATCAAGACCATTAAAATTAAACTCACACTGCTCAGGTTCTATAAATGAAAACTCTCCGTTTGCAGCAGTTTGACTCCAACTTCTCATAGAGTCACATTTATAAGGAATATTCGCATAAGACATTCCATTAGCGTCTACCAAGAAAAGAGTAGTTAAATTTTGAGGGTTCGTCTGACTATAACTATTGTCATAATTGCCATAATCGTCATACCCTCCCTGACAGCCATTTAATAAGATAAGGGTCATAAGTGTACCGATAAATAGTGTTAATTTTTTCATAATCATACTCCTTCAAGTATTTTTCGGAGTATGCCAGTTAATTGTGGGGTGTTTGTGAGGTTTGAAATATAACTAAATCGTTTTTAAGAGTATGGCTATCTTTTTACTTCCTTCTTTTTCTACTACATTTATAAGTCCTTGACTGACTTTTCCCAAGTCTTCATTTAAGAGACTCAGTACCTTAGGTACAGCAATCTCATCTTCACGCATAAGCCATGCAAGATTTTTCTCAACTAAAAACTGTGCATTATAAAACTGATGGTCTTTTGCTGCATACGGGTATGGGATGTAAAGTGTAGGCACTGCTGTGGCTGAAAGTTCCCAAAGAGTGGAAGCTCCAGAACGTGCAATGGCAAAATCTGCCTCATTCATATACTCTGCCAGTTTCGTTGTAAAACCAAAAACTTCTGCTTCGATACCCATCGTTTTATACGCTTTTTGAACTTCTTCTATGTTATTAGCACCCGCTTGATGGATAATTTTAATGCCTTTTTCTTTTAATTGAGGTGCCATCTCAAATGCTAAATGGTTAATAGCTCTCGCACCTTGAGAACCTCCTAAGAAGATAATCGTTTTTACTTCTTTACGTAGATGTGCATTGTTAAAAAAAACCTCTTTAATCGGGTATGCTTTTATAGGACTTTCTTCTAGATAAGAAGATATAAAGTGTGTTGCATAGGGCTTTAAAAGTTTATTGAGTGAACCCAATGCCGCATTTTGCTCATGTATCACAAGAGGTATGCCTGTAAGTTTCGCAGCAAATGCCATAGGAGCTGCCGAAAATCCACCCACAGAAAACACAACCATCGCTTGATGATTCTTAATGATTTTCATAGCAGAAAATATCGCTTTAGCCATCATAAAAAGAGACTTTATTTTTCCAACTACACCCTGATTCACAACACCACGTGTTTTAAAGAAATATTTTTCTTTAAAATCTTCGTCATCTTTAAACCATTGTTTATCTTGCCCACCTGTAGAACCTACATAGACAAGTGTTTCATCTGTTAAATGTTCTTTAACTGCTTTGATGATAGTAAGATGTCCACCTGTACCACCACCTGTCATGATTATGCTCATATCTAGCCTTCTTTTATTTTAGAACTTATAATTTAACTGTATACCTTTATAGTCACTTCCGACTTCAGGAGTAATACGCAACTTTTGGAAAGAATCTACAAAATACCAAGAAGAAACTGCTCCTATCACCGCACCAGCTATGACATCTCGAGGGTGATGTCTATTGACATGAATACGACTATAACCTGTATAAGCAGCGCCCAAATACGCAGGGATAGCATATTTTAAACCATACCGTTTATGGATGAACACTGCCCCACTCACAGCTGAAGATGTATGTCCTGAAGGAAAAGAATCTCTGTCATCATTGTCTGGACGTTTTGCTCTTACTGTATATTTAAGTGCGATAGTACTAAACATTGTCGTACCATATGCCCAATAAAACTGTTCCTTACCCTCTTCATCATCCATGTAAAAGGTACTAGCATATGCTGTAGCAGGTATGGCAAAAGTGAGAAAATCTCCTAACTTTTCTGTGTTGCTTTTGGCAGATAATGACATATTTCCAATCATTATGATTAAAAATATTTTATTCATATCATCTCACCTTTTATATTTCTCGGTACCTTTTTAGATATCATCAATACCATACCAATAGCAATACACGAAGCCAAAATATGTGAGCCTCCATAACTTAGAAAAGGTACAGCTATTCCTTTAATAGGTGTAATTCCTGAAATACCATAAGCGTTAAGTATAAAAGCAAAGGCGATGAGTAAACCCACCCCCATAGAAAAAAGATAATACATAGGATCCTTAACTTTTGCAGCAATTTTAAAAATACGAAACACAATAAAAAACATTGTCAAAGTGACTAACCCTAGACCCAAAAAACCTAACTCTTCCGTGATGCCGGCTAAGATAAAGTCAGTGTGGACTTCAGATAAATACCCTAATTTAAACTGTCCATTTCCTAAACCTTGACCAAAAAATCCACCGTTATGTATGGCGTTAAGAGAATTTGAGATTTGATATGGCTCTTTTACTGCTTCCACACGAAGATTTTGCATTGATTCAAAAGGCAAAGACGAAAGAATGTTATCTTGTACAGTCCCCCACCAAGATTTAATACGTGCCATACGATGTGGTGCAAAGAAAATAAGTGCTACAAATGCAGCAAATACACTAGAGAGTATAGTCAGGAAGAATTTTAAAGAAGACCCAATAAATAAAAATAAAACCATTAATGTTGCACCCAATACTACCACTTGTCCCAAATCTTTTTGAAACACAGCGATAATAACAACAGCAATCACAAAAATAAGTAAATATGGTGCATATATACGCAATTCTTCAAGAAATTTCATTTTATTTTTATCAAGCAATTTACGTGCAAAACTCCATGCTATAAAAAAGACAAATCCTACCTTGAAAAACTCTACTGGTGCCAAGGCTATAGAACCCAGCTGCACCCAGCGTTTGGCACCACCCACTTCTTTTACCCATGAAGAAGGGAGAAACTGCATAGCAATCATAATCGCAAAAAAAGTGAAGAATAAAAGTAACCCTATCTTTGAAAACCATTTATCAGGATTTAACTTACTTAAAGTAACAATAATAATCAAACCCATAAAAACTGCAGCAGACTGCCTAAGAAAAAAATGAAAATCTTGATAATCAAAATAAGTAACTGCATACGTCGAAAGTGAATAACTCATCACCAATGAAAGTGTTAAAAGTCCCATAACACCTGCTAATAAAGGTTTGTCTATCATCTCTTCTCTTTTTATTCTATATTCATTAGTATTTTATCCAATTTAACAGATAACTTTGATAAAATTCAACTACAAGAAGAGGAAATATGTCTAAAAAAATACAAAACAATGCTATCCACCAAAGAAAGTATAAAATAACAATGCTATTTTTACTTTTAGTATTTGCTATGTCTATTTTTTTATTTTCTATTTTAAAAACAATTACAACAGAAAGAAAAATTCCAAGTCATAATAGCATTATTCATGATCGTTCCTTTAGAGGCGCAATTATTTCTAAAGATAACTACACACTATCTAATTCTCAAAAAACCTATCAAGCTGTTATACGAGGTGCAAGTATCAAAGCTAAAAAACGAGAATTATTTATAAAACTATTTTCTATTTACAGTGGTATACAAAAAGAAGAACTCCTGAAAAAGTTTAAAAACAAAAAAGGAGAAATGATTCAAGGAAATATCATACTCTCCAAAACAATCCCCTCTAGTACAGCTATGCAACTTAAATCCTTAGCCTATAAGTTACGAAAGCTGAAAGTCTTTCAATCCATTAAAACACGTGCAGGCATTGAAGTTGTATACGGATTAGATGTCATAGAAAATGGAGAAAGCAGACGTTTTCCTCTTAAAGATATCATGAGCCCTATCCTTGGGTATGTAAGTAAAAAAAGTGAAGATAACTATATTAGACCTCAAGGTAAAAAAGGTCTTGAACGTAACTATGAAACCCATATTACATCTAAAAAAGATGGATATTTTAAAGGTAAACGTGATGTCTTAGGTGCAGTTATCCATGACAAGAATAGCATGAAACTTAACCGTGTTGATGGACTAAACTTACACTTAAATATACCTCTTTCACTACAGCGTAGGGTAGAATTAATGATTGATACCATGAAAAAGACATTAATTGCAGATGAAATTTTAGTAGGTGTTATGGAAAGTCATACAGGAAAAGTACTTTCTCTTGCAAGTTCTGAACGCTATAACCCTGCGCATATTAAACAAAAGGATATACCTGCTCTAAATCCCAAGTTTTCAGAGTATCCTCATGAAGCAGGATCTGTCATAAAACCTCTTACCTTAGCCATTGCGTTTGACAAAACAAAAATTAAACCAAATACTTGGTTTAGTACCTTTAATGGAGAAATGGAAATAGGAGAAAAACATAAAATAACAGATGATGAAGAGTTTGAGTCTCTTGATGCTACTGGCATTATCGTTCACTCTTCAAATATTGGTATATCTCAAGTCTCCTGGAGACTCACAGGAAAACAATTTAGAGATGGTCTTATAAAATTTGGTCTTGCCAAACCTTCTGGACTAGATTTATCTCGTGATTTACCTGGACGACTTAAACCATTACATTTGCTTGAACATAAAATACATAGGGCAAACTCATCATATGGTTACGGTATGCTTGCAACATTCTCACAACTCTTTAAAGCCTATTCTGCTTTTAATAATAATGGTATCGCAGTCACTCCTCGTATTGTAAACTATTTAAGTGACAAAAAAGGAAATCAATATACCTTAGATCCTAAAGTAGGTAATTTACAAGCAGTCAGCAAAAGATCTGCTAATTTAATTCATGATATTCTTATAGACGTTGTTCAAAAAGGTACAGCAGAAAATGCCCAGTACCCTGGTCTTGAGATTGGTGGGAAAACAGGAACGGCACATATTGCAAAAAAAGGACGTTATGTACGCGAATATCATAGTAGTTTTTATGGATTTGCCAACGACAAAAAAGGAAATAAATATACCATAGGTGTACTAGTAGTCCGTGCAAAATCAGAAAATAAATACTTTGCATCACAATCTGCTGTACCCACATTTAGAAACCTTGTACAAATTTTAGTAGAACAAAAGTACTTAAAACCTGACCCTACAAAAGCAAAACAAGTAGAACAAAATGAAATGATTTACAGTGATATCCCTCAGGCTGAGATTGTAGAAGAAAATACAGAAGAAGAGATTACGCAAGAAGAGATTGACAAAGTCATAGAGGAAGAGAAAGTGAAGAAATCACAATCCGTAAAAGCACTCTTTGATCTCAAAGAAAAAACAAAAAAAGCTAAAGAGGAATCTACGAAGGAACCTAAAGTACGTATAGAGATTCAAGAATCCTTGGAACCTTATGAGCCTGATATGGCGCTAGAGTATCAAGAACCTATAAAAAAAGACAATACGCCAACGCCTATTCTAAAGAAAACCAATCCTCAACAAAATATCCCAATGGATGATATAGAAGAGGACCTTTTTTAAATCCAAAGGTTATCTATAAGTCTTGGCTTCCCTACCCAAGCTGCTACTAAAATAATAGTGTTTCCTATTTCTACTTTCTTTAAGGCTTTAAAGTCTCTACTCACAATAGCCACATACTCTACCCTGTCTGCTTCACTTAAGACTTCCAACATCTCTTTTTTTAATTTTTCAACATCAAGTTCACCAGAGATTACTAATTTTGTTGCACGTTTTAAAGCACTTGAAAGACATAATGCACGTTCTTTTTCATCTCCTCTTAAATAGACATTTCTAGAACTCAAAGCAAGCCCTTTCTCATCACGAACAATTTCACAAGGAATAATATTGACGTCTAAAAAATAGTTTTTAACCATTTGGGTAATGAGGGCTAGTTGTTGGGCATCTTTTTTACCAAAGTAGGCATGGGTAGCACCACTTAGATTAAGTAACTTCATCACCACTTGGAGCATCCCATCAAAGTGTCCTGGGCGTTTTTCACCCTCTAGTACATAACCTCGTACAGCAGGAGCTCCGATACAGAGTTCATCGGCTTCATACATACTCTCCACTGTAGGCATAAACAGTATATCTACGCCTATGAGTTCACAGATTTTGATATCTGCTTCATCTTTTCGTGGGTAGGCATCAAGATCTTCACCCTCTAAAAACTGTGTAGGATTTACAAAGATGGAGACAATAAGAGAATCATTCTCTTTTCTTGCTTGTTGTATAAGAGAGAGATGTCCTTGGTGTAGTGCACCCATCGTAGGTACAAACCCTATAGTGCCTTGCAGTAATTTTTTTGCTTCTTGTAATGCTTCTATCGTTTTTACCATAACCATCTCTAATCCTTCACTTTGCTACATTTTGGTAAAATTCT
>JAKIUE010000043.1 GCA_021647715.1 Sulfurovum sp. | reverse complement strand
GGATATTAGATTCCTATTTAACTTATAATCAAAAGGAAGCACTTTATGTATACAGTACAAATGGAAAAAGAATGTGGATGTTTTAAAAAGAGTGAATACTCAAATAGCGTTGCATTTAAAACGCAAAAAGATGCCTATCAGTATGCAACAACTGTAACTGAATTTATGAATGAAGAGTTTTGTAATACACATATTTTCTCTACACATAAAGGTGATGGCGATTACTTTGTCATAAAAGTAGACATCAATGCTGAAAAAGTAACAGGTGTAACCCCACACATTAGCTGTGATACTGGCTGTACGGCTACAGACAAATGGTCTTTGGAAGCAGCAGAAAAATCTGAGCTTGATAACGCTAAATAAATATACTAAGTAGTAAGGGTTATGTTATAATTTAGAAAATATGTTAAACAGAGTAGAAGGTACAGAATGAAGCTTCAAGAAATATATAATCACCTAGACAAAATAAGCCCCTTTGAGCTACAAGAAAAATGGGATAACTCTGGGCTTATAGTGGGGGACATGATGCGAGAGGTATCACAAATCGTTGTCTCTTTGGATATTGACTTCACTATGATAGAAGAAGCCAAAGAGGGGACACTTTTTGTGGTGCATCATCCGCTTATATTTGATAAACTTTCACAGCTTGATTTTGCTAAGTACCCTTCAAATCTACTTGAAAAGATGATACAGAAAAATCATTCGTGTATAGCACTGCATACAAACTTTGACCAGACACATCTCAATAAATATGTGTTTGAAAAAATTTTAGGCTTTAAAATGCAGAGTCAAAGTTCATTTTTATGTGTGAATACTGAAAAGTGGAACTATAAGGCACTTTTACAGCACATAAAAGAGAAGTTGGATCTGCCGACACTTAGAGTAGTGGGAAAGAAAGAAAACATCTCTTCCATAGCTTTATGTACTGGAGCAGGAGCATCTTTAATGGATAATGTAGAGGTAGATTGTTTCTTAACGGGCGACATAAAATACCATGATGCGATGAAGGCAATGAGTGAAGATTTGATGATGATAGACATAGGACACTATGAGTCTGAGAAGTTTTTTGCAGAGATTTTATTTGAAGAATTGAAAGTTTTACCTATTTTAGCTATAATTTCGAATTCTAAAAATCCGTTTCAGTATGAGACTGGTTTTTAACCGTCTGAATAACAATCAGAAAACACCTTGAAACCCCAAAAGGACAGAGATTGAACAAACACCTACAAGAGCTTATAGAGCTTTCAAAAAATGACCAAGCTATAGATAGTTATAACCCACAACTTGAAGCTGCAGATAAAAAAATAGCAAAGATACAAAAGAAAATTAATGTTATTCAAAAAGAACTTGATACTTTAAATACAGAAATCTCTGAAAATGAAGCAAAAGTGAATACATTTGATGGGCAACTTACGTTGCTTAATGAACAGCTGACTCTTAATACAAAAAAATCTAAAGACATTACTACAGAAAAAGAGATGAAAGCACTTTCTTTAGAAGAAGATATAGCAAAAGAGAAAATGACATTTGCAAATGAAGAGATAGAAAGACTTCAGCGTATCAATGGGACTAAAAAAGAATTATTAGAAGAGGTAAGTGAAAAGCTCAAAACATTAAGTGTAGAATTTGATGAGACTAATAAGGAAGTATCTTCTGAAAAGGCAGTTATTGAAAAAAGTAAAGCTACTTTATTTATAAAAAGAGAAGAGTTAAGTCGAAATATTGAACAAAAGGTACTTTCGTTTTATGAAAAAATACGTATTTGGGCAGGTAATACAGCGGTTGTAGGTGTGAAAAAACAAGCATGTTATGGATGTTATATGAAGCTCAATGACAAAACATATTCTGAGATTATAAAAGCAGATGAAATTTGTAACTGTCCTCATTGTGGACGTATTTTATATATAGAACCTGTTACAGAAGAAGTATAAGTGTAAGTGGCTATGGAGAAATGGTTCTTTTTTCTCTATAGTTTTATTATCTCCCTATTGTATATATTTTCAATCCCTTTTTTATTTATACTTTCTTTTAAAAAAAAGTATAAAGATGCGATACCTGCACGTTTTTTTTTAAAAAACAATACATCTTTATCACCTGATGGTATATGGTTTCATGTCTGTAGTTATGGAGAAGCAAAGGCGATTAAACCTTTAGTTGATAGCTTACCTCCTGCATTATTACGGATGAGTACTACAACGTATACTGGCGTTGAAGTTCTTTCTGGTTATACGCAAGAACGTCGCTATTTACCATTTGAACCTTTATTGTTTACTTGGATGAAGCCGCAAAAAGTACTTGTAGTGATGGAGGCAGAATTTTGGTATTTATTGTTTATATTGGCGAAAAGAAGGGGTGCAAAAACATTGCTAGTCAATGCACGTATATCCGAAATATCTTATCCTAAGTATTTACGAATGAAGTGGTTGTATAAGCAAATATTTCATCATATAGATGAAGTGTATGCACAAACAGCATTAGATAAAACACGTTTGGAATCTTTGGGTGCAAAAGATGTTAGGGTTACGGGGAATATTAAACTATCACAGATAGAAGGTATTTCAGAAAAATTAGTGAAGCCTTTAGGTTTCTTGGTTTGTGCAGCAAGTACACATGAGGGAGAAGAGAAAATTATTTTAGAGGCATTTTCACAGTTAAAAAAAGAAAATATTGATGCAAAATTGATAGTAGTTCCTCGACATCCTGAAAGGTTTGATAGTGTGGCTAGGATGATTGAGGGCTTCTCTAATAAAGAAAATATAACGTGGCATCGATATACAGAGCAGAGACATTTTGATGATGATATTGTTTTGGTTGATGTGTTGGGTGAACTTGTAAATATTTATGCTATTTCAGAGCTTGTGATTTTAGGAGGTGCATTTACTCCTATAGGTGGGCATAATGCCGCAGAAGCTGCGCAGTTTGGATGTAAAATCATCTCAGGGCCTTATTATTTTAATCAAAAAGATATTTTTGAAGCAGTTGAGGGGATAGAAATAGTAGAAAGCTTGGATCTTTCTAAGAAACTATTAGAATATGTACACCTGAAAACAACATCTATAAAGAGTCAAACAGATTTAACCCCTATACTTGAGAGTATAAAAAAGGAACTATAAATGGCAACAGATAAAGCATATAAAATATTAGCACTTCAACAAGGCATTTCGAACAAAAAGGCTAAAGAACTTATAGATAGAGGTCTTGTATATGTAGAAGACAAAAAAGTAAAAATAGCCCGTGCAGATATACATACTGAAACATTTTTTCGTGTAGAATACCCAGCTGATATTGAGATACTCTATGAAGACGAAGATATACTAGCCATTAATAAACCAGCACAAGTAGACAGTTATGATATACAAGATACTTGTGAAGGTGCAATTTTGTTACATAGGTTAGACAGAGATACTTCAGGCGTATTGCTTTTGGGTAAAAATGAAGCTTTTGTAGACCGTGCTATTAAAGAATTTAAAGCACGTAGGGTAGAAAAATATTATATTGCTTGGATAGAAGGTGTACTTTATGAAAAAATAGAGATTAATGAGCCTATTTTTACTGTGAAAAAAGGAAAAGCATTTTCTCTTATAGACCCTATTCGTGGTAAGAAAGCACATACTATTGTAAAACCTGAAGAGTTACAAGGGAAAAAATCTAAGGTACATATAGAAATCACTACTGGAAGAACACACCAAATACGTGTGCATTTAGCACATATAGGGCATCCTATAGTTGGGGATGAACAGTATGGTAGTCGTACACAAGCCAAACGTGTACTCTTACATTCTTCAAAGATAAAAATCCTTGATTACGAATTTAATGCGAAAGAACCCAAAGAAATTTCGAAGTATAAGTAACACTATTTTTATCATATTAAAGGTTAATAGATAGTTAATATTAATATGATAAAATATCAACTCAATTTATTTTAGAATTAAAAAAGGACTTACATGAAAAAATTAACACTTTCATTAGTAACAATATTAGCAACAAGTACATTTGCATTTGCAGGTGGAGACATCGTTCCAGTTATGGAGCCAGTAATAGAGACACCAATGGTCATAGAGGATGAAGAAGTTATTTCTGATTCTGGTGTATATTTAGGATTAGGATATAGCATGCTAAGATCAACATCTGAATATGATGGTTTAGATCTTGCAAATGATTACCATGCAGCT
Source organism: Sulfurovum sp. (assembly GCA_021647715.1). Taxonomy (GTDB): domain Bacteria; phylum Campylobacterota; class Campylobacteria; order Campylobacterales; family Sulfurovaceae; genus Sulfurovum. The sequence goes on along the minus strand of JAKIUE010000043.1, from coordinate 14,434 downwards.
ATGTTGCAAGGTGGATACAAGATTAATGAGTATATTGCAGTAGAAGGTAGATTTTGGTACGGATTAGCTACCGAGATAGATGCAGATGATGCTGCTACATTTGATTCAGAAACAATGGCATGGGGTGTGTATGCAAAACCAATGTACCCTGTAACGGATGAACTTGATATATATGCATTGGTAGGATATGGTTCTGCTAGTTTAAATGGTACTAAACACTCTAATGGAACTACTGTTGGTGATGCAGATGCTGCAGGACTATCATGGGGTATAGGCGCAGCATATTCATTCACGGACAATCTTTCAGTATTTGCTGATTATGTTGATTTTCAAGATGATGATGCTGTAGAATTTGACGGAGAGACTACTACGCTTAATCATGCATTTGATGCTATTAATATTGGTGTAGCATATAAATTTTAATTTATTATTCATTAGTGTTATAGGGTAACCTATAACGCTAGTGATACTTCTCTTCCTAATCTCCTTAAGCCCAAATAGGGTAAAATCATACATAATAAATATATAATATATGTAGGTAAAAAATGTTTGATACACTCACAGATAGTTTTAAAAATGCCATAGGCAAAATCCGTTTCCATGATGACGATAAGGCACTTAAAAAAGCCACCACTGAACTTAAGAAATCTCTTCTTAAAGCAGATGTGCACCATAAAGTGGTCAAAGAACTTATCTCTTATGTAGAACTAGAAACAAAAAAAAATGGTGTTGGTAAAGATAACTTTCTAAAAGCTTTACAAGACAAGCTCACAGATATTCTTACTATAGAAGGTGCTGCAAAAGGTTTTACATTTGCATCTAAGCCGCCTACAGTTGTACTCATGATAGGGTTGCAAGGATCTGGTAAAACAACTACTACAGGAAAACTAGCATATTTTCTTAAAGAACAAAAAAAGAAAAAAGTGCTCATTATCGCAGCTGACTTGCAAAGACTTGCCGCAGTCGAACAGCTTAAACAGATAGCAGAAGGCATAGAGGTAGATTTATTTTATGATGAAGATGCAACGCCTACTCAGATAGTAGAAGATGGTATTTATAAAGCAGAAAAAGAACTGTATGATGTTGTTCTTATAGATACAGCTGGTCGTTTAGCTATAGATGACGAACTCATGCAAGAGCTTTCTAATGTTAAACAAGCAGCCAATCCAAATGAACTCTTCTATGTAGCAGATGCAATGACAGGACAAGATGCTGTACGTACTGCCCAAACCTTTAAAGAAAAGATAGGTATTACAGGTGTGGTACTTTCTAAATTTGATGGTGATTCTAAGGGTGGTGTGGCTCTTGGACTGACCCAACAAGTGGGTGTGCCTCTTCGCTTTATTGGTGCGGGTGAGAAAATGCCTGATTTGGAACAGTTTATTTCCGATAGGATTGTAAGTCGTTTGATGGGAGCAGGGGATGTAGAGTCTTTAGCAGAAAAGGCTGCAGCTGCGATAGATCCAAAAGAAGCAAAACGCATGACACAAAAGATTAAAAAAGGTCAGTTCAACTTTAACGATTTTTTGGCTCAAATGGAACAGATGAAAAAATTAGGTTCCATGAAATCTATAATGGGTATGATACCTGGTATGGGTAATATGGCGAAACAACTAGGTGATATGGACTTAGAAAATTCTGATGAAGTAAAACAGATCAAAGCATTGGTCTCTTCTATGACGCGTAAAGAAAGAGAAAACCCAGACTTGTTAAATAACACACGTAAACGACGTTTAGCAGCAGGTGCTGGACTAGATTTACAACATGTAAACCGTGTACTTAAACAGTTTAAAAATGCAGCGAAGATGGCTAAAAAGATGTCTACTAAAGGTGGCATGAAAGAGATGCAAAAGATGATGGCACAGATGCAAGGTGGTGGTGGGATGCCAAACCTTCCTAGGTAGGACGTTTGTGTATTAAAATAGTTAATAAAAAATTTAGTATTTTTATGTTAGAATCGCGTTTCGTTAAGCCTTGATGAGTGCTTTAGTCATTAAAAAGCAGTTGTCAGGACTTAGTAGTAGGGTACTTATACCTCAAGTGACCTTATTTATTTAGAGAAGAGACATATTAAAGGACATAACATGACAATGATTAGAATGACAAGAATGGGTAGAAAAAAGAAACCATTTTACAGAATCGTAGTAACAGATAGTAGAAAAAGAAGAGATGGTGGTTGGATTGAAGCTATTGGTCATTATAACCCAGTATCTGCAAATAAAGAGCTTACTTTGGATGAAGAGAGATTAAACTACTGGATATCTGTTGGTGCACAAATGAGCCCAACTGTAAAAAGATTAGCAGGCAAGAAATAACTTTAATGGTTACAGATTTCTTGCTTTCGTATGCCAAACTATTGGTAGAAAACCCCGAGGATATTTCTGTGGAAATTACAGAGCTAGATGAAGGGCATGATGAGATTACTATCTTTGCAAATAGTGAAGATATAGGTAAACTCATTGGTAAGCAAGGAAAAATGATTAATTCCATGAAAACTGTCATCTCTGGTTGTAAAGCTAAAGGTGGCAAAAATTATCGTGTGAATGTAAAAGAAGCACTATAAACTATGTCAAATGACAATGCACTCATCGCTCAAATAGGGCGAACTATTGGACTTTGGGGAGACCTGAAGTTTCATTTTCATACAGATTTTCCAGAGCAATTCAAAATAGGTAATACATATAAAAGTAACCGTGGTGATTTAACTATCGCAGATATTAATTTTACTAGAGGTATTGTGAAGTTTAGAGGATACGAAAGTATCGATTCTGCGAAAAAACTTACAAATACTAAAATTTTTGCAGATGAAAAACAAACTAAAGAAAACTGTGATCTTAAAGAAGGACAACATTTTTGGTTTGATATCATAGGATGTGTAGTGGAACAAGAAGGTGAGATACTTGGGTCAGTTACAGAAGTACAGCGTATGGGCGACACTGATTACCTTGCCATTAAGACTTATAAAAAGCTTGTAGATGGAGGCTTGACAAAAAACTTCCTAATTCCTTATATAGAACGATATATCATTAAATCTGATATATCATCTAAAACTGTTTATGTCAAAGATGCAAAAGATATCTTAGAGGCATCATAAGTGCTTTTTAGCTTCGTGACACTTTTCCCAAACCTTATAAAAGGTTACTTTTCTGAAAGTATATTAAAGCGTGCTATTGAAGATGATAAAATTTCTATTGATTTTTATAATCCTCGTGATTTTACGACAGATAAACATAATCGTGTAGATGCACCTATGATAGGGGGTGGGGCTGGTATGCTTATGACTGTACAACCACTGTTTGATACTTTAGATAAGTTAAAAGTTGATTCTCCTGAGGCACATGTTATTTTTCTTTCTCCTGTAGCAAAAACATTTACACAAAATGATGCAAAACGATTAGCAAAAAAAGAACATATAGTTTTTGTATCAGGACGTTATGAAGGAATAGATGAACGAGTAATTGAAGCCCATGCTGATGAACTCTTTTCTATAGGTGACTATGTACTCACTGGAGGAGAATTGGCAAGTATGGTACTTTGTGATTCTATCTCTAGAAATATAGATGAAGTCCTTGGGAACAGTGATTCTCTCTCTGTAGAAAGCTTTGAAAATACATTGCTTGAAGCACCTTCGTTTGCGAAACCTAAATGTTATGATGGAAATGAAGTAGTTTCAGAGTTTTTAAAGGGTAATCATAGTAGAATCACGGACTTAAAAAGAGGGCTTGCTTTGTATAAGACAAAGTATTTTCGCCCTGACTTATACAAAAAAGGCACAAAAGATGAGAAATAAATACATCGAAAGCTTCGAACAAGCACAACTAGAAAACAGAAATATTCCAGAATTTAGAGCTGGTGATACATTAAGAGTAGCAGTGAATATTAAAGAAGGTTCTAAGACTAGAGTACAAAACTATGAAGGTCTTTGTATAGCAATTAGAGGTCAAGGTACAGGACGCACATTCAACGTAAGAAAAATGGGAGCTAACTCTATAGGTGTAGAGAGAATTTTCCCACTCTATTCTGATTCAATTGAAAGCATAGAAGTACTTAGACGTGGTAGAATTAGACGTGCAAAACTTTACTACTTAAGAGAACTTAAGGGTAAAGCAGCTCGTATTAAAGAATTACGTAGAAAATAGTTCTTTCGTCCTATTTCACTTCATCTTTGAAGGGGCATCTCAGTTACTTACCGACGTAAGCTCCTTCCTCACTCCCTCCAAATCTAAAGTAAACTAAAACAAAATAATTTATTTTCTATTTCTGACAACAAATTGCTATAATACTTCAAATCTATATAGGAACCAATATGTTAGTACTTATAAAAAATAAATTTATGTCTCTTTTACAACTTTTACTTGTGATTATTTATATTATATTTGAAGAGTTAATTTGGGAGGGGATAGCAAAACCCATTTATGAGGCTATCCATTCACTTAAAATACTTCAAAATATAGAAACTAAACTACAAGATGTAAATCCTTCTGTTGTGTTATTTATTTTTACTGTATTACTTATTATTGTCGAAGCTGCAGGAATTTATGCAGGGATTCTTTTTGTATCTGGACAAGTTTTTTTAGGCTTGGTTTTATATATATCTAAAATACCCATAGCTGCATTTACTTTTTGGATTTTTAGAATTACAGAAGATAAACTTATGCAGTTTAAATGGTTCAAATATCTTTATGAAAAACTTATGCAAGCCGTTGACTGGCTTAAGAGAAATAATATATATATAAAAACGATAGAACAGTTAAAAGTTTTAAAAATTAGAATAAAAGAGAATTTTAAAGTATTTAAAGGTAAATATTTGACAAATAAAAGTCCTTTTATAACCAAAGTCAAATCTCTTTATAAAATAATTAAAGCAACCTTGAATAAATAGTTATGAAAAAACATATTGCTGTAGGTTCACTGATTATTTTTCTTCTTATTGTTCTTATACTTTTTAGTATAGAAGAGAGTCGCACTTTTATCTTGGCTTTGATAATACGTATTTTCTTTTTTCTAAAGCATAATATTTTGGCACTTTTAAGTGCCTTTTTTCTTGTTAAAGGAAAATTTATCCTCATGCTTTTTCTAAAGAAAATAGCCTTTCTTTCTGCCACGGGGCTTAGTAAAAGATATCTTATAGAGAAAGTAATTAATCATAATCTTAAAATACACTTTCTTGATCATATCTCTGTGGATATAAAGCATTTAGTTCACTATACGAAGAATAACTTTAAAAATTTTCCTATTGTAAAACAAATTATTGCTGGACTTGTTTTCTTAGGATCTTTAGGTTTTGTAGGTAAATTTATGGGGGGTATGCTTGCAGTAAAAGTATTTATTGCCAAGTTTTGGAGCTTCCTTTTGGCATTTATTTTAAAGTTTTCTACAGCTATTGTTTATTTTTTTACAGAATATCTTTGGGGCTCATGGATAGCACCACTTATTGAGATCCTCATTTTTTCGTGGCTTTTGGAACTCATGGAAAGAGTGCCTTTTCTTAAAAAATACATTCAAAAAATATATACATTTTTTATAGATCTTTTTGAATGGGTTGAAGTGTATTTGGAAAAGGTATTTCATATACCTGTGAAACATTTCTTTAAGTTCTTAGCAAGACGCATTAGAAAGCGTATTTATGCGTTTATAGGTTATACGAAGGTTTCTGCATGGAGACGTTTAAATGAAGTACGTATACTGAAACCTAATGCGTATAATACGTTAAAGAAAAAACGTATCGAGAAAAATAAAAATAAAAATCAGAAAAGTTATCTTTCCTTTTCTGAAGTATTAAAGAAAAAACGAAAATCTAAAAAATAGTTTTATTTATGTCCACTCTTCCCCGTTCTAGGAACTAGTTGGTTCATCTTCTCTCCCCCAACGTTATAGGCTTCACCAAAACCAAAGGTAGCCTCTCCATAGATAGGTGTTAACGCATAGAGGTTAAAGTCTGACATGCCAACTAACATTTGTAAGGTTGAGGAGCCTTGTTTATCTATGAAGTGTGGCATGATGGAGCTAAAAAGTACGTCATTTCTGTCTACACGTGTAACATCACACTGTAGTGAAATACGTTTACGTTTAAACATATTTTCTGTGATACTCTCATCTTCTATAAAAAATGCAGAAGCTTTGGGTGTAGCTTGCATATTTTGTGCATGTGTGGCAATGTTTGAGATAAAAACATAGACTACTTCTCCATCATAATAAAAGGGAGCATAAGAGCTAAAGGGGTAGCCATTGTTCCCAAGTGTACCTAGTGTGACAGTTTGAAAGGGTGTGAGTAGTTCGTTCAAATATTTCATTCATAACTCCTATTTTTCATGGCACTTCGTGCTTCTCGGTCAAGTGTTTTGGTTTTTAGGTCAGCACGTTTGTCATGGGTTTGTTTACCTTTGGCTATAGCTATACTTACTTTTGCAAGATTCCGTTCGTTAAAGTAAATCATGAGAGGTACAATAGTATATCCATCTTTATGTACTTTCATATGAAGTTTTTCTAGCTGCTTTTTATGCAAGAGTAATTTTCGAGGTGTTCTTGTGTCAGGAACATAGTGTCTGTTCGTAGTTTCTAGGTGAGCGATGTGGGCATTCATAATGTGTAGTTCACCTTGGATAAAACGACAAAATGCATCGGCAAGGTTCGCACGTTTAGCACGCAAAGCCTTAACTTCAGCCCCCGCAAGTACTATACCTGCTTCAAACTTTTCAAGTATCTCATAATCATGTCTGGCTTTTTTGTTTTGTGCAACGATGTTGATACCCACAAAAATCCTTTAATTTATTTGACTAATTATAGCATATTAAAATGTTTTGTTTAGATTTTGAGGTATGATGTCCTATGGAAAATAACGAACATAAAAATAACCCTATGCACGGCATAAAATTACAACAAATACTTGAAGAGCTCGAAATGTATTATGGTTGGGAAACATTAGATACTCTCATAAGAATAAACTGTTTTAATAATAATCCTAGTATCAAGTCGTGTTTGAAGTTTTTACGCAAAACTCCTTGGGCAAGAGCCAAGGTAGAAGCGTTATATTTAGTGATGATAAAGAAAAAAGATTAGTTTAGTACAGATTCTTTTTTAAATTTTTTAGCCAGAGCATAATAGAAAGTAGCACGGTATTTATTTCGTGTATTTTTAAGCTCAACACATACATCTTGTATAGCGGCATCCAATACACTTTGACTTGCATCAATACCTAGTTTCTTAATTAAGAAACTTTTACGAACAGTGTCTAGTTCTTTTGGGTCAGAGCATGACACTAGTTCAGCATCTTTTTTGTAGATAGATGGTCCTAGATTTTTTACGATAATAGCTACAAATTCTTCATCTACCTCACCATAGTACTTTTTAATATCTTTGACATAAAGGGCGATTTTAGCAGCTTTTTGTGCACCTCTTGGTGCAGCTTTTGTTTTTGTTTTAGCTTTTGTCTTTTCTTTACGTTCAGCGGTTGTTGTTTTTTTAACTTTAGACTTTTTTGTACTAGCTGTTTTAGCAGTTTCTTTTTCTTTTATCTTTGTTCTTTCAGGGGCTTTTTTGGTCATCTTTGTTTTTGAAGTAGTATTTTCTGTGTTTTTTACTTTATTTTTGGAAGTTTTTTTCTTGGTAACTGTTTTTGTAGAAGGTCTTTTTAATGGTTCTTCTTTACTAGAGATTCTTTTACTTGTTTCTTTGGCTTCTTGTTTTTCTCTTTTTACAACTTCTGTATAGAGTAATTCTTTCTCACTCTCAGGTACGCCTAGATTTAGAAATTTATCTTTAAGAGAAGTATAAATATATTTTGTTTGTTTAGCATTTTCTTTAGTTGTAGATGATACCGTATTATTGGGTTTTAATTCTTCTATAGGTAGATCACCGATGATGACTTTAACCACTTTTGTATACATTGTGTCTATTTTTTCAAAGATACTTTTCTTTTCCATTATACAGTCCTTTTAGATGTTTATTAATACTCTTTAATGGCATCATTTATTTGAACATATGCCATAACAGGTGTAGTTTCAAAATAGGGTAGGTCATATTTATTTGCAAAATCTTTGGTCATTTGTTGTACTTCTAATAGGTTGAAACGTGGTGCTTTAGGGAAGAGGTGGTGCTCTATTTGAGTGTTTAGTCCACCATAGAACCAGTGTATGATTGCCCCACCTGAGAGAGAACGGCTTCCTCTCATTTGTAATTCCATCCATGAAAAATCTTTGGCTTCCTCTTCATTGAAGGTTTCACATCCTAAGTGATTGGTTATGAATCCAAAAGAGAGCCAAGGAGAGAGTGTAAAGTTTACAGTCAGTGCAATTATTAATGTATTGAACGCGCCTATCTGAAAAATAAGTGTACCCCATATAAGAGGCCAATGCATGAGCATAAGTGTAAACTCACCCCAAAGTTTATTTTTTATCACAAAGTTATAAGATTGTGCAATAAATGCTGGAAACATAAAAAACTGTGCACCCCAGAAAATAATATGTTTGTATTTTTTTAAGAAAGGACTATTGCCTTTAGCATTATGTGTAAAGGCACCATCAAGTGCTCGTATATCTTCATCTTTTTCAATGATGTTACAGTAAGTATGGTGATTAATGTTATGCTTGAAATCCCACCATGATGAAGAGTTAGAGAGTATAAATGCAGAAAATGGGAAGCTAAGTTTTTTAGAAAGTGATTTACTTTTGAAGTACTGTCTATGTAAGATATCATGTGATACAAAGACTGCACGAGTCATAATTAGTGTGATGAATAGTCCTAAGAGTATAGGGTTCCATAGTGGGGCCGTACTGAGTGCAACTATTATGGAGACAATGACAGCAACCATCTCTATGCTACCACGTACAGGTACACGGTCAAGTAAGCCTGCATCACTTACTTGGGCTTTTAATTCATTGAAAACATCTGGGTATGTAATACTTTTGGACATGATTACTCTTTTATAGTGAATTTGATTTAATTATAACAAGTGTAGTTTAAATTTGTATTGATATAGCTCAAGTAGTCTTTAACTTTTTAGTCTAAAAAATGTTGAGCCTGACCCAGAAAAGAACCATTTTCCTTTACCTTCTTTTGCTACTTCTCTCAACTCAGGGTAAGCTATACATGCAGCTTTGAAAAGGTCGTTTAGTTCAATGGGGTCTGATTTTTCTTCTAGTAATGTTCTTGAATCTATGTCATCCCATCCAAAGAATGAACATGCTGTGACATCTTCTAGGAGGTTTTCTTTAAATGTTTTATAGACCAGTGCTGTATTGCATCCAATGTTTGGAGTGAATAGTTCTAGCGCTAAAGGGTTTTCATTAAAGAGTTGTACTTTTTCACCAAAACCAGAGACATTCGCAGATGGATAGTTATAGATGAAAAAAGCTACATCCGCACCTATGGTACTACCTAGTTTTGCTAATTCTTCTGTGGGTATCATCAAGTTGCAGACATCTTTAACTAGGAGCATAAACGCAGCAGCATCAGATGAACCACCACCGAGTCCTGCTTGACTAGGAATACGTTTTGTCACAATAACTTTATGTTTGTAGAAGAACTCTAAAATGTCAAGATCACCTGTATGGTCATTGAGCGCTTGGTATGCTTTATATATAGTATTGGATTTTAAAGGTATATCCCCACAGCCTTCTATGGTAAAGGAATCACATTCGAAAGGTACAAAAGTAATAGTGTCATAGAGGTCTTGGACTTGCATAAAACGTGAGAGTAGGGTATGGTAATCCTCTTTATGTCCAGTGATTTTTAAAAATATATTGACCTTTGCATGGGCTTTTATACTGTAGATACCGTTGTCTTTTTGAATGGTTGGCCTTATACCATGGATATTTTGTGAGTTAGTATTATTGTTAGCCATTAATTTAGCAACCTGATCACTCTCCCAATAACCACCTTCTCCTTCAGCTTCGAAACCACCCATATACAATATCCTTCTTTTGAAAATTAATCGTTATTATACTATAAAAAGGTTGATTCATTTTTTTCAAATTTTGGGATACGATTAAATTTATATTTCACTACTTTATCTACTATTTCAATGATTGAAAAGAATTGACTTGTTTCTACAAGATATATTCCCTTAGTTTGTACTTTAAAATACTCAATACGAAGTTTTTTACCTAACTTAATAAATGATTCGTCCCCTGTATAGACATTAAAAGGTAAAGATAAGTGAATAAAAGGATCTAACGCTTTTTCATTATCAAAATGAAATTTCCCTTCATGCATTCGATGTAGGCTCGAAAGAGTACCATCAACTCCTAGTTTATCTGCTATGAGTGACCCTAAGGAGCGAATATATGTACCTTCACTTACGGTAGCTTCAAAATGCACAAAAGGGTGGCTATAGTTGAGTAGTTTGATCTCATAGATGGTAGAGGTGATGGTTTTTAAATTTATTTCTTTTCCTTCACGTGCAAGTTCATAAGCACGTTTACCATTTATCTTTTTGGCACAAAACTTAGGAGGGTAGTATGTAAGTTTACCTTGTAATGATGCTAACACCTCTCTTATGAAGTTTTCATCAAAAGCTTTTGTCTCTTTAATGCTATTTATCTTCTCTATATCAAGACCTGGAGAGTTAACCCCTAGCCATAGTGTAGCTTTGTAGCTTTTTGGTGTTTTTTCAAGGTATTGGAAGAGTTTTGTGTATTGACCTGTAGCTACTATGAGACAGCCTGTAGCGAAGGGGTCTAGTGTGCCTGAAAATCCTACTTTTTTGGTGCCGTATTTTCGTTTTACATAGCCCATATAGCCGTTGGATGTTCTGAATATGGGTTTGTTGATTACAAATAATCTATTCAAATCTATTCCCTACACTAGATACTCTGTACAAAAGAGCTTAGTATCTCTTTCTTGTTCCCACCAAAATTGATGAGTAGTTTATATTCTTTGCCTGATTTGTTGGCAGCCTGAACGCGTCCGATGCCAAAGATTTTATGTTTGACTAAGTCTCCTTTTTTAAAGGCAGCTTGTTTAGTGATTTTCAAACTGGTATCAGAGATAAGTCCTGCTTCACCTAAAAATCGGCTTTTGTCTATCATCTTACGTCTACCTTTGTAGAAGCGGCTGTCTACATAGCAAAGTGTAAGGTCAGATTTTGCTCGGGTAATAGCAACATAGCCTAAACGACGCTCTTCTTCCATATTGCACCCTTCACCAAGGAGAGGGAAGAATTCTTCTTCTAAACCTATGACATAGAGGTGTTCAAACTCTAGTCCTTTAGCTGCATGAATACTCATGATAGTAATAGCATTTTCTTCTATCTGGTCTTGGTCGGACTGTAGTGATATGTCATTTAAAAATTCATCGAGTGAAAGGTCTGGGTTTTTAACAACGGCGTCTCTAAAGTATCCGTAAAACTCATCGATGTTAAGAATTCTGTCTCTACCATCAACCATACCTGCATAATGGTCTTTGAGTTTTATATGTTCTTCAAATAGACTTATGAAATTACCTAATTCTGTGGAGAGTGTTTCTTGAAGTATTTTGATGTCTTCTAATAGTTTAGACAAGGATGTTGCAACTTTTTTGCTAACGACTATTTCCTTCTCACCAGAGTTTGATTTCTCAATGTATCCAAAGAGAGAAAGTTCTGCATCAAATGCCGCTTTTCGTAATTTTTCTATGGATGCTTTTCCTATGCCACGTTTTGGTTTATTAATAATTCGAACAAGAGAAAAATCATCATGAGGATTGGAAAGTACTCTAAGGTAGGAAATGAGGTCTTTTATCTCTGCACGCTCATAAAAACGCATACCTCCTATGAGCTTAAAGGCTAAACCTTCTTTAGAAAAACCTTCTTCTAGTGAACGGGAGAGAGCATTAATGCGGTAGAGAACGGCTATCTCATCTGGATTTGTTCCCACATCTAAAAGTTTTTGTATTTCTTTTGCGATGGCTTTTGATTCCATAGTCTCATCGAGTGAATGTAAAAGCTTCACTTTTTCACCTTTGCCTTTGTGAGAAGTGAGTGTTTTGCCTAGACGGGTTGAATTGTGCTCTATGAGGGAATTGGCAGCTTTGAGTATGGGTTGGGTGGAGCGGTAATTTATTTCTAGTTTTACCGTTTTACAGACCATTTTAGAGTCTTTAAAATTATCTGCAAACTCTAAAATATTACGTATATTTGCCCCCCTCCATCCGTAGATACTTTGGTCATCATCACCTACAACACAAATATTGTTGTGTTCAGAGGAAAGTAGTTCTAGGAGTTGAAACTGAAGCTCATTTGTATCTTGGTACTCATCTACCATAATGTATTTATATCGATTGCTCGTTTCTTTACGTAGTTCAGTGTTGTTTTTAAGTATTTGGTAGGTCAGCATAAGTAAATCATCAAAATCTACTAAATTATTTTCTTCTATGTTTTTTTGGTACACTGCATAAATATTTGCAATTTTTTTATAATCGGGCAATTCTGCTGTAGCTATGACTTCTTTTGGTGAGAGTATAGAGTTCTTATATTTGGAAATTTCTGAAGCAATAAACGCAAGATTTAATTCAATTTTTAACTCTTTAGCGATACTTCTAATGAGGCGTTTTTTATCGTCACTGTCTATGATGACAAAAGCATTACTTCGTCCAAGTTTCTCAATATGGAATTTTAAAAAGAGTAATCCAAATTTATGGAATGTACATAATAATGGCGGGTAACTTACACGTGCAGGCATGAGTTTTAAAGCACGTTCACGCATTTCTGATGCAGCTTTATTTGTAAATGTAAGCGTCAAAGTATTTGCAGGATCAATGCCAATAACACCTACAAGGTATGCCAACCTTGTGGTTAAAGTTTTGGTTTTACCTGAACCAGCCCCTGCCAAGATAAGCATAGGACCATCTATATGTTCTACAGCTTCACGTTGCGATGGATTTAATGCTTCTAAAATGGATTCCATAGTAAGTCTAATACTCCTTCTTATATATATAAATTATACCTCGAAATAGGTTATTCTATGCTGTAGTAGTCTTTTAGAACATGTATACAGTGGATGTAATTTAAAGAATAAGAATAACTTATGACATATCTAAGTATAATTTGATATAATTAGTTAAATTTGAAATATATATAGTTGAAATATACTCAATTAAGAAGGATTATAATCATATGTTAAAAGATTTTGTTAAATTAGAAACATTTCTAACTGTTGCACGAGAAAGAAGCTTTTCTAAAGCATCAGCCAAACTAGGTATATCGCAACCTGCAGTTACCCAACAGATTAAATTTATAGAGAAATATCTTGGTGTCAAGACAATAGAACGTAAAAAAAATGGAATTAGACTTACCAATTCAGGTGATGAACTGTATAAAATAGCATCAGATCTTGAAAAGTTTATCCATATAGCAGAACAAGATGTACTAAAAATTATGAATAAAGAAATAACTTTTAAATTAGGTGCATCGAATATTATAGGTACCTATGTAATACCTGGCCAATGTCTAAATACCATTGGTAAAGCTATCAATAACGATATTAAACTTACTATTAATCACAGTGATGTAATTATTGAAAAATTAAAAGATAGAAAACTTGATGTAGGGTTAATAGAAGTGCCTATAACAGATAATGACTTGATGTCAAGAGAGTGGCTAGAAGACGAGTTAGTGCTTGTGAGTAATATGCCAATACCTAAAGTTTTAAAAACAGAAGAACTTTATGATTTCTCTTGGATATGTCGTGAAGAGGGGACACATACAAGACGTATCATCGCAGATGTATTTGAAGAACTTGGTGTGTCATGTAAAAACTTTGATAAACTTTCAGAAGTACGCAATACAACAGCAGTACTCCAAACTATCAAAAAAGCAGATAAAAATACCGAAAAGCCTGTGGTGTCGATTGTTTCAAAATATGCAATAGAGGATGAGGTAGCAAAAGGGGAACTTTTTGAAGCACGTCTAAGAGGGTACACTATGACACGTAAATTTTACATTGTATATTCAAAAGAGAACAAACATAATGCCTATGTTGATAACGTGGTGAATTTTATTTTAACAGGACATTGTGACGCTTAGTTTACTTCTTTCTTTTTAATAATTTTTTGTTTTCTGGATTGTTAAGTAGACTTTCCATGGAGGTTTTCATAGAAGCATCTGAGGCTGCTGTAGAATTTTTTTGTGCATTTGAAGATGTTGTATCGTTATGTTCAGCAAGGTTAAAAACGATAGGATTTTCACCTATAAATATTTGTTTGATAGCAAGTAGTGGGATTGTCACAGTAGATCCAAAATTATCTGAACCAAAACCTGCTTCAAAAGAAAAAGACTCATCATCTAAAGTGGCACTTTCATAAGTGTATCCACTGACTATAAATAATACTACTTCATCAAAACTTTTTTGAATTTCATGAGGTAATTCAGGTGAAAATACTATATGTTTTACTTCACATGCTACCGAAAATTCTTGTTGTTTTTCAAAAAAATAAGAAATCGTTTTAGAAATATGTTCTG
>JAKIUE010000042.1 GCA_021647715.1 Sulfurovum sp. | reverse complement strand
CATCAGAGTCTGCTTTAATTTGCTCTATCTTCTTAAAAAGTTCTACATTCTGCGCCATCTCTGAGCCAAACTTGCTTAATAGTGGGAGAGACTCCTCATACGCCTTTTGTGTCTCATCAGAGTTCATTACAGAGTTGAGGTGAGATAGTGGTGTAAAAAAGAGCCCTAGCTCTTCATCTAAATCTTGTAAGGGTTTGAGTACGCTGTCATAGCTATTATCATCAGACTTAGTAATGATGTCAATGACTTTGCGTTGTTGATTTAAAAGAGAATCAAGCTCTTTTGGGAAGTTTTTTAGGTTGTCTATGTGAAAGTTTTGAAACATGTGTATTTATCCATATATTTATTTTTATGATTGTAACATCTATTAGTAAACTTTAGATAAAATAACTCCAATAATGATAGCAAGGATAGTAAATGAAAGTTTTATTAATAAAAGATGTAAAGGCACTGGGTAGTGCAGGTGAAATAAAAGAGGTAAAAGATGGTTATGGCCAAAATTTTCTTATAGGAAAAGGCTTAGCAAAACTTGCTACGCCTGAGATAGTAGAAAACTGGAAAGCAGAACAAGAAAAAATGGCACAAGAACTTAAAGATGAACTGACACGTCTTGAAGCAGAAAAAATTACACTTGAAGCTTCTGAAGTTAAGATTGAAAAACAATCAGCCCCAGTAGGGATAAAAGGTTCTGTTGGAAATGCAGATATTTCAGCAGCAATTGCTGAACAACTAAACATTGAACTCGATAAAAAACATATTAATCTTAAAAAGGCACTAAAGTCCACAGGCATACATGAAGTAGATGCGAAACTTGGACATGGAATACACGCAACACTCAAAGTAAATGTGGTAGCTGTCTAATGTTTCATGCTACTACGATACTAGGCTATAAGTCTGAAGGAAAAGCAGTCATTGGTGGAGATGGCCAAGTGAGCTTTGGAGACACTGTACTTAAAGGTAATGCGACTAAGATACGTAAACTTGGTAAAAATGATGAAGTGTTGGCTGGATTTGCAGGATCAACTGCAGATGCATTTAACTTGTTTGACATGTTTGAAACGATTTTGGCTGAAAAAAAAGGTGACTTGTTTAAATCAGTGATAGGTTTTTCTAAAATGTGGCGTAAAGATAAACATTTACGACAACTAGAAGCCATGATGATAGTATTAAATAACGAACACATTTTTATACTCTCTGGTACAGGGGATGTAGTAGAACCTGAGGATGGTAAAATAGCAGCTATCGGGTCTGGTGGTAACTATGCCATATCTGCAGCACGTGCTTTAGATAGGCATGCAGACTTGGCACCTAAAGAACTGGTACAAAAATCTTTAGAAATTGCTGGTGATATATGTATCTATACTAACAAAAATATTAAGTTATTGGAATTATAATGAATACAATGGATAATTTGACACCTAAAGAGATAGTAAACTATTTAGATAAATACGTCATAGGACAAAACGATGCGAAGAAGACTATAGCAGTTGCATTGCGTAACCGTTATCGACGCATGCAACTTAGCGAAGAGATGCAAGAAGATGTCACGCCTAAAAACATACTGATGATAGGTAGTACAGGTGTGGGGAAAACTGAGATAGCAAGAAGACTGGCAAAGATGATGAACTTACCTTTTATTAAAGTAGAAGCAAGTAAATACACAGAAGTAGGATTTGTAGGACGTGATGTTGAGTCTATGATACGTGACTTGGCAGCTACATCTATGCAGATAGTACGTGAAGCAGAAAATGAAAAAAACAAAGAGAAGATAGAAAACTATATAGAAAATAAAATCATAGAAAAACTATTACCACCATTACCTGCAGGTGCGAGTGAACAAAAACAAGCAGAGTATGATGCAAGTTTTGCACGTATGCAAGAGAAGTTTGTAAAGGGTGAGCTTGACCATCTTAAGATTAAGATAGATGTACCTAGCAATCCTCAACTCCCAGAAGAGGGACTGCCTCCTCAAATGATACAAGTACAAGAGAGTATTGTTAAAGTGTTAGGTGGCATGGGTAAAAAAGGCCCAGAGAAAGAAGTGAGTGTAAAAGATGCTAAAAAAATATTAGAAGCAGAAGCGAGTGAAGAGCTATTGGATGAAGAATCGTTAAAAGCTTTGGCACTTGAAAAGGTAGAGAAGGGTGGTATTGTCTTTTTAGATGAAATAGACAAAGTAGCAGTCTCTGCAAACTCACAAGGTAGACAAGACCCAAGTAAAGAGGGAGTCCAACGTGATTTACTTCCTATAGTAGAAGGCTCATCTGTACATACAAAACTTGGTATGGTAAAGACTGATCATATACTTTTTATAGCAGCAGGCGCATTTCATGTGAGTAAACCCAGTGACCTAATGCCTGAACTTCAAGGACGATTTCCACTACGTGTAGAATTGGATAGTTTAGATGAAGAGACTTTGTATCGTATACTCACTGAACCCAATAATTCTCTCATTAAACAGTATGAAGCCTTGATGAAGGTTGAGGGTGTTGAATTGGTATTTGATGAATCAGCACTAAGAGCTATTGCTAGTTATTCACTGCAAGCCAATGAAAAGACAGAAGATATAGGTGCAAGAAGACTTCACACTGTAATGGAGCGTATCCTAGAAGAGATAAGTTTTTCTGCTGATGAACATAGTGGTGAAAAAATACTTGTAGATGAGGCATTGGTAAAAGAGAAAATAGGTGATGTAGTTGAAGATGAAGATACTACACGGTATATTTTATAATTAGAAATTAGAAATTAGAAATGGAGCATCATGTTTGACCATGAAAAAGAAGAGATAGATACCAAAGCTGGTTTTGTTGCAGTTGTAGGACGTCCTAATGCAGGGAAGAGTACGTTGCTTAACCATGTAGTAGGTGAAAAACTAGCAATGGTCTCTAAAAAAGCTCAAGCGACACGCAAACGTATGAATATTATCGTGATGCATGAAGATATGTATGGTAAAGAGTCTCAAATTATCTTTGTAGATACACCTGGTATTCACAAAAAAGAGAAGCTTCTAAATCAATTTATGATGGATGAGGTGATGAAGGCGATAGGGGATGCTGATTTAATTGTATTTTTAGCACCCATAACAGATAAGCTTACAGAGTATGAAAAGTTTTTGGCTATGTCTGAACGGAAAGGCACGAAGCATATCGTCTTATTGACTAAAATGGACCATGTAAAGCAAGGTGATATTCTTAAAAAATTAGGAGAATACCAAAAGTATCAAGATAGGTTTGAAGCGATTATCCCTTTTTCTGTCAATAAAAAAGTAGGAAAAAAACAACTTTTAGATGAAATATCCAAACACTTACCAGAATCACCATTCTTATTTGATACAGAGATATTGACAACAGATAATATACGTGATATTTACAAAGAACTTATTCGAGAGTCTATATTTGAGAATCTCTCCGATGAAATACCTTATGAGAGTGACGTTACTATAGAAAAGATAGATGAGACTGATACACTAGACACGGTATATGCAACAATAGTTGTAGAAAAAGAGACACAAAAAGGGATGATAGTAGGGCAAAAGGGAGAGGGGATAAAGCGAGTTGGTAAAGTTGCAAGACAGCAAATGGAAATCTTCTCAGGAAAAAATATATTTTTAGATTTACATGTCTCTGTAAAAAAAGGATGGAGTAAAAATAGAGATGGATTAGAAGAGTTTGGTTATATATTGTAAAAAATCATACTGATTCAATTACAGATTGTACTTTAAATGATTCTAGAAAATACTAAAATTTAGAAAAGATTTCTTTTTGTAAGATAGTTTTAATATTATAACATATATAATTGCTCAACAAAGAAGGAATTGCAGTATGTTTTTAACAAAAAAATCATCAAAAAAATCACAATCGTTAGTAAAAAATGTCATGACTGTGAATGCATATAGTAGTAAATACTATATGCTTAAAAATGATAAATTTGAACCACTAAAGAAATTAACTTACAATACCTCAAATTATATTGTTTCGTATTTAAGTAATAAAGATATGATCAATACGGTTGTACATTTGAGTAGGAGTATACCCGAGGAAGATGTTGCTGATATATTAGATATCAAGGCATATGAAGAACTTGGACTTGATCAAGCAAGTGACTATATTATTTCCTCTATAGAAGTAGAGACTGCAGCTGAAGAGCGAGAATTTCATATTTTTGTTGCTGAACCTTCTGTAATAAATGAACTTTATCTACCAATTAGGGAAAAAACAAAATACGTAGACTTACTAATACCTGCACCACTATTATATAAGTCACTTTACAGAAAAGAGATATTAAATAGTACGGGTGTACATTGTTTTATTTATTTTACAAAAAAAGATGCTTTTGTTACACTTTATAAAAATGGAGAATATCTTTATGCCAAATCTATAGAGTTTTCCTTAGAGCAAATTTATGATAAATTTTGTGAGCTTGCAGGTGAAAAGGTAGATGAAAAAGAATTCTATAAAATACTTGAAACAGAAGGTCTTAAAACAACTAATTATGAATATCAACAAAATTTAATAAAAATATTTGGAGAAGTGTTTATTAATATAAATGATATAATCATTTATGGAAAAAGAGCATTTAATCTTGATGAGATTCATAAAATGTTTATTGGTTCGGCAAAAGGCCCTATAGTTGGTCTCGATGAATACAGCCAAAATTATTTAGGTTTAGAATCGGTTGATTTAAATTTTAATTATTCAATGAATAACGATGAATGGTATACAGATCAACTACAATATATGATGTTGCTTTCTTCATATGATTATATGGAAGATGAAAGATCTATCGTAAACTTGACCATGTTCCCTCGAGCACCATCATTTACAAATCGTGCAAGTGGACAGTTTATCATAGCTACCCTTGCTGCGACAGCTATAGGACTTGCCTATCCATTATACTATCTAGCTGGGTCATATGTAAATGATGCCAAGATATATGCGCTTGATATACAAAATAATAAACTACAAGAAGAGTCTGAAAAATATAAAAAAATATTGGGTACGAAGAAAAAAGAGATAGAAGTGTTAGATGGTAAAATAGATATGTTAACTACAAAATATGGTGGGAAAACAAAAACATTAACTGCTATATATGATAAAAAAGTGAACTACAGGCTCAAGTCTGGTTTACTGCATCAAATAGCTGATGAACTTACAGACTATGATGTTAATATCGATACATTAGCAAGTACTAATGATACATTATGGGCATCATTAGTAAGTTCTAATGATAGAAAACTAACAGAGCTCATTAAATATATTTCTGATACACACTATGAAGAAATTAAAGAAATTGATATTAAACTGATAGAAAAAGACTTACAAAATAGTTACTATAAAGGTCTATTAAAGGTTGAATTAAAATGAAATTTATAGAAGATAAACTAGAAAATTTAGATGCCTATTTCGCACCAAAGAAAGAGAATGAAAAATGGCTCATGATTGCTGTGGTTGCTGGAATAATTGCATATTTAGCATATGCATATTTGTTACCTTATACAGAAGATATATTTAACAAAAGTGAAAGAAATAAAAAAAGTATTCAAAATAATATTGCGGAACATACTACTTATCTAAATTCTATTACTGTTTCAGGTGATCGCGAATTTTATGTGAAAAAATTTGATCAAGATATTAAAACTAAAAAGATTAAAATTGTTGATACTAAGGAAAAAATAACTTTTATTGATAAAAATTTAGAAAAATTATCAGACATGTTATTTAATCAAAAAAGTTGGTCTAAATTTTTAAACTCAATAACAGAAAAAGCTATAACACATGATGTCGAATTACAATATATTAAAAATAAATATGTTGATAATAATGGTAGTTTTGGTTATGTGTTAGAAATAGCTGTAGGCTGTAAAGGAGAATATAAAGGTATTGTAAACTTTATTAATGAAGTTGAGCAAAATAGGTTAGTAACTGATATATATGGAACAAATTTTTCACTAGATAGTAACTCTTCATATATCATTGCAGACATAAACATTTCAGTTTGGGGGATTAATCACTAATGAAAAAAACTATATTGGTATTTACACTAATAACAACAGTGCACTATGCAGATTTATCTATGGACCAAATACGTGGCATGGTTCAAAAGATTCATGATAGACGTGAAGGTATTAGTTTAGATAAACTAAGAGAGACAAGAGAGCCATTTGTAAGGTTAGAGGAAGAAAACAATACTACAAAGTTTGTAATACCTGTTGATAATAAAGAGAGTAAATTATCATTGAATGCCATAATCAATAAAATGGCATACATAAATGGTGAATGGAAAGGAATAGATGACGAAATTAGTGGCTTTACCCTTAAATATGTAGGAAAAAAAGGGGTTGTACTCAGAAATGATAACCAAATCAAGAAGTTGTTTTTAGATATAAAAAGAGAAAATTTTATTACGATTAAGGAAGGTAAATAAGATGAAACGTATAAAAAATATTGGGGTAAAAATTATAAGTGCATTTGTACTTTTATTTTCAGCAAACAATGTGTTAGCAAATGATTGTTCAAGTAAATTATTTTCTGTGACGATAGATAGTAAGCTAACCATTGGAGATGTTGTTGATAATCTCGCAGATACATGTGGACTTACAGTAACAGTTAAAGATGAAGCAGCAAAAAAGATGATGAATAAGAAACTTTACTATGTAAAATTAAAAAATAGTACATTTAAAGGTTTTTTAAACACTATATTAAAAGATAATGATTTGTATTATACATTAAATGGAAATAAATTAAAAATTTCTTATTTAATTACAAGAACATTTAGAATTCATTATATTTCCGGACAGAGAATAGGAAAGAGTAATGCACATGTAACCATTGCAAACTCTAATAACTCTGCAAGTTCTAATGGTTCTAGTGGTTCTAGTGGAGGTCAAGGAGCATCAAAAACTGGTATATCTATAGAAAGTAATGATGAATTTAAATTTTGGAAAACTGTAGAAAAAGAAGTTCAGCGAATTTTAATTGGTGCTAGTGATGGAAGTACACACTATACAAAAACAGGTGAGACTTGGACTGGACCAAATGGAAAAATATGGGAATACAATCCTTTAGCTCCTATTGTGAATGCAGAAGCTGGAATGGTCACTGTAACAGGTACAGATAGACAAATTAGTAGAGTGGCAAGATATATTAATACACTTACAAAACAGATTAAATCACAAGTGCTTATTGATGTACGTATCATTAGTGTGACTTTTGATGATAGTACTACTACGGGTATTGACTGGTCACAACTTTATGGGTTACAAAATTTTGCAATAAGCTCATTATCTATGGCACAAAAAAATATTTCTTCTTTTACTTTTGATAATCTAGCAGGAATAACAGATACTACATTTGTGCCTGGAAGTAAACCTAACAATGCACAAGTTATGAATATTACAGGAAATGCAAAAGTAAGTGAAATTGTAAAATTCCTATCAACTCAGGGTGATGTTAAGGCTATATCAAGTCCAAGAGTGATGACACTTAATAACCAACCAGCACTTATTTCTGTAGGTAAAGAACTTTTCTATAAAATAAAATCAAGCAGTACTTCAAGTAACTCTGGGGGGTCAACATCAGCTGAAGGTGAATTAGTTGATTCTGTTTTTGCTGGTATCTTACTAGACATTACACCTGAAATAGCAAATAATGGGATGATTACATTAAAAATTAATCCATCCATATCTGATACTGTAAATGAAATTGCAAGTGATGGTGGTGTAAGAAGCATTCCGCCTGACTTAGTTAGAAGACAAATAGCATCTGTAATTAAAGTTAAAGATGGAGAACATGCAATTTTAGGTGGACTTATTTCATCAAAATCAGGTGTTAAGGTCAATAAGGTACCACTATTAGGTGATTTACCATTGCTTGAAAATGTATTTAAAAGAGAAGAAAAAATAAACAAAGTTGAAGAACTAGTGATTATTATAACACCACATATTGTTAAAAATGGAAAATCGGTATCACTAAAAGACTTAGGTTATACAAAAGTTAATGAAAAGTAGATATGAAGCAGCTAAAAATGTATTCATCGATTCAATTGATATCGATGACTACATTGAACTAGAATCATCTGTAAATGCTTATAAGCAGTTAGAGCATAGTATAGATAAACCACTTAAAATGATTTTACTTTTTGGAAAACCTGGCACAGGAAAAAGTATTTTACTCAATAGAATAGCTAAAAACTTAAAATATCAAAAAGAGATACATTATTTTGATACTCCTGCAACAAATACAAAGGAATTTTTTCATAAATTATTTAAAGTATTAACAAAAAAAGATTTACCTTCACATACAGAAGTGAATTTTTCAGCTTTAGTGAATTTTTGTAAAAGTTTACGAGGTAAAAGAGAGATTATAATATTGCTTGATGAAGCACAAATGTATGGACCAGATATGATGGAAAAGATTCGTCTTCTATCTGATACACGTGCCGTTAAATTCATCGTTTCTTTGCATAAAACAGAAAATGAAGATTTAATAGCTAAAGAACATTTTCAATCAAGAATATGGGAAGTAATTGAATTAAAGAATGCATCTTTGAATGATTTAACTCAGTATGTTCATAAAAAGTTATTAAAAAGAAACCTTTTTGAAGTAGCGAATAGTATACAAGAAAAAGATATGAAACTTATGTATACATTTACAAATGGAAATTATAGGGAATGTAATAAATTACTTTTTACTATCTTCGAAATTTGTGAATTTTATGATAAAAATGAGCCATCAAAAATTAACTATGACCATATTCCTCAAAGAATAATTGAAATGTCAGCATTGAAGTTAGGATATATTCATGTATGACTTAAAACCATTAGAAGAAGAATGGAAAATATATCATAAAAAAAAGAAATATCCTTTATATATGGGTATTTTTTCTGGGTTTTTATTAACTACAGCTATTAGTACATTATTCTATTTTGATATGTTTAATAAAAACTATTTAAATAAAAATATTCTTAAAGTTGAAACTAATCATTCAATAGCATTAAATTATAATGATAAAACTAAAATAGAAATTGATAAAAATACATCAAATCAACATGCTAATAATACAGAACTTAATACCACTATAAAAGATGTAGAAAATCATAATCCTGTGGAATCAATAGTGGAGAACATACCTATTTTAGATGAAGGAAGAGAAAACACTAATAATGAAAAGAGTATGAAATATTCTAAAAAGTTGAATATAAATATTCTAGAATCTTCTAGTTTAGAAGCATATAAAGATGTTGAGAAGCGTTTTTTTAAATCTAGAGATATAGATGATTCCCTATTCTTAGCAAAAAATTATTATAGAAATGCTAAGTATAAAAAAGCTGAGTTTTGGTCATTACAAACGAATAAAATTAATAGTACTATTGATGAGAGTTGGATTATTTTTGCAGAATCAAAAGTTAAACTAGGACAAAAAAACGAAGCTATAAACATATTGACTGATTATGTAAAACGTACAGGTTCAGAAAAAGCTGAAAATACTTTACTAAAAATAAAATCTGAAAAATAAAGGATTCAAATGGTTAAATTAATTGAAATAATGCTTGAAGAAAGAATTATAACAAAAGATGTTATTTCTGCGTTGGTTAAAAGCAGACCACCCAAAAAAATATCCTTTGCAAATTTAATTAAAGAAAAAATGGTTGATTTGCAGACTGTTGAAATTTTCTTAGCGAAAAAAATTAGACAAGGTGTAATATCTTTAGCACATTTAGAAAAAATAGAGGGTATTAATATTTCCCCTATTATAGAAGAAGTCGCAAGTACTCTAAATATTGATTTTATTGATTTGGATGAAGTTGAAATTGATATGAGACTTTTTTCGCAGGTACCATATAAACAATTATTAAAATATAATATTATACCAATAGATGAAAATGATCTCAATGTACAAATTGTATTTGATGACCCTTTAGATATGGCAGCCCAAGATGCTATACAACGTTTATTTCCTAAAAAACCTATACGAATATCTATTGCAAGATCTAAGCAAATAGAAAAACATTTACAGCGCCTTGAAATTAATGAGAGTATAAAAGGTTTGGTTCAGGATATACGAAAAGATTTAAACCAAGAATCTGCTGGAGAGAATGATGATGAATCACCTGCTGTCTTAAAACTTATTGATATAATATTAAAGTCTTCTATTTTCGCAGGAGCTAGTGATATTCACGTAGAAGCTACTGAAAAATCATGTGTTGTTAGAGAACGTATTGATGGTATGCTACGCCAAAGTTTTACCTTTGATAAAGATATTTTTAATCCTTTAGCCTCTAGAATGAAATTATTATCTAATTTAGATATTGCAGAAAAAAGAAAACCTCAAGATGGAAGATTTTCTGCAACTATTAATCAAAAAGAATTTGACTTTAGGGTTTCTACGCTTCCTACAATTCAAGGTGAGTCTATAGTTATGAGGATTCTTGACAAATCAAAAGCAATGATTAAACTAGAAGAAGCGGGTATGAGTAAACAATGTTATGATAAATTTTCTGAAGCGATTAAAGTACCATATGGTATTGTCCTTGTTACTGGGCCTACAGGTTCTGGTAAAACAACTACACTTTATGGTGCAGTGAATGCCATTAAGGATGTTAAGGATAAGATTATTACGGTAGAAGATCCTGTAGAATACCAAATGGCTGGATTACAGCAGGTGAATGTTAAAGAGAGTGTAGGTTTGGGTTTTGCAGATGCATTAAAATCAATACTTAGACAAGATCCCGATAAGATAATGATTGGTGAGATACGTAATCAAGAGACCTTGCGTATAGCTATACAAGCAGCACTGACTGGGCACTTAGTACTTTCTACATTGCATACAAATGATGCTATTTCTTCAATATCAAGGATTTTAGATATGGGTATTGAAGAATATCTAGTGTCTGGTGCGCTGGTTGCTATTCAAGCTCAACGGCTTGTAAGAAAAATATGTACAAATTGTAAAACTGAAACCATATTAGACTCGGTTTTATTAAAGGATATTGAACAGTATTTACCGGAAAATCCTATATTTTATAAGGGTTCAGGATGTAAAGAATGTGGACACACAGGTTACTCTGGGCGTGAAATGATTTCTGAGGTATTGACTATTTCAGAGGAGCTTGCTCGAATGATTGCAAAAATAGCTTCAAAAGAAGACTTAACAAACCAAGCACTAAAAGAAGGTTTTGTAACAATGTTTGAAGATGGTGTAAATAAGGCACTTGATGGTAAGTCAACGATAGAAGAAATCTATAGAGTAGCGAGATTATAATGAAATATTTTAATGTTACAGTGATGGCTAAAGGTAAAAAACGTCAAGAATTAATTAAAGCTGAGAATCGTATGCTTGCAGTCAAGGTTGCAAAAGATAAATTCCCTTCTACTATAGTTATAAAAGCAGTAGAGACAGCTGCACCATTAGAAGAAACATTCACAGAGTTTATGGACGGTTTTAAAAAATCATTTAAAGGAAAGATTCCTTTAAACGATAAAATATCTACTATTAGACAAATTGCTGTCATGACTGATGCAGGTATTGCAATTAATGACACATTATATGAAGTATCTGAAAATACTGATAATAAAAGATTAAAAGATATTTACAAAAATATTAATGCTGACATTAACTCTGGTAATAGTATGTCTGATGCAATGACACCTTATACTGAGGAATTTGGACATGTGGCATTGGCTATGACTAACCTTGGAGAAAGAACAGGAAATATATCTGAATCTTATCATAAGCTTGCAGATATCTTAGAAAATATAAGAGATAATACTGCAAAATTTAAAAAGGCTATACGTGGTCCTCTGATTACTTTGGCTGCTATGGGTATTGCTTTTACTATACTTATTATGGTTGTTGTGCCTAAATTTAAAGATATTTTTTCTAGATTTAAGACAGAACTTCCTTTACCTACTCGAATACTACTTGATCTTGAATGGGCATTTTCAAACTTTGGATTACTTATTATAGTTATTATGGCAGTCATTATATTTGTTGTGAAATATATGTATAAGAACAATAGAGACTTTAGATACCAAATGGATAAAATGATGATACACCCAAGATTTTATTTGATTAATAAAGCTATTTTTCTCTCAACCATGCATAAATATAATTTGGTTTTTGGAGAACTTGTAAAGTCAGGTATACCTGTATCTGAGGCACTTGATACTGCAGTGGGTATGGTAGATAACTTAGCAATTAAGGAAAAATTACTCACAGTCAATGCAAATATCGGTAGAGGTATGAGTTTGGCAGAATCATTTGAGATAACGGGACTTTATGAAAATATGCTTTTACAGATGGTTAAAGCAGGTGAAGCAGGTGGGCAATTAGATGCGATGCTTGATAAAGTGACTAATTATTATGATATGGAATTTCAAGATTTAATTGATAATCTTTCTGCCTATATTGAACCTATTATGATGTTCTTTATTGCAGGTCTTGTACTTTTAATGGCACTTGGTATATTTATGCCAATGTGGGATCTAGGTAAAGCAGTCGGATAGAGAAAATTATATTTTCTCTTCTTTATAAAATATGAAACTTTAAGGCTTTCTCTAAGTCTTCTTGCGTGTCAATACCAAAACTATTTGTTTTAACCTCTATCATGGCAATACTATACCCATGATAGAGTGTTCTTAATTGTTCTAACTTTTCTATATCTTCCAATGGTGCTGGTGCTAACATACAAAATTTTCGTAGTGATTTTACGGTAAACCCATAAATACCTAAGTGACCTTTATAGGTATCAAAATGATGATCTCTTGGGTATGGTATCTTTGAGCGTGAAAAGTAGAGTGCAATATCTTTATCATCTGTGACTACTTTAACACTATTTGGGTCATCTGCTTCTGGGTTTGATAGAATTTTATAGCAAGAGTTCATCATAATATTTTCATTGTTCTTATTTTGCTGAGTTAAGTCGTATATTGACTGAACTACTTCTGTTTCAATAAAAGGTTCATCCCCTTGTACATTGATGATGATTTCATCTTTAGGTAATGCTAGTATTTGAACTGCTTCATAGATACGATCTGTACCACTTTGGTGAGTGATAGAAGTTAGAACAGCCATAATATCATACTCTTTAGCAATATCAATCACTTTTTGTGAATCTGTAGCAATGACTACTTTGTCTATACTTTCAACTGCTTTAGCTGTCCGTACCACCATAGGAATTCCACCTATGTCTGCTAAAACTTTATTTGGAAAACGAGAAGAACCAATGCGCGCGGGGATAATAATCATAATAAGCCTTTAAGGTATTTTACTTGGTTTTATGTATGATTTTACACTCACTATGCTAAAATACAAGACTTTAAAGGATATGTATGTCACAGGCGTTATTTCTTCTTAATATGGGTGGACCAAATAGTGTTGATGAAGTTGAACTGTTTTTAAATAATATGTTTGCAGATGAAAATATCCTTGTGATGGATAGAGTTACACGCAAATTAGTCTCTGCTATCATCATAAATAAACGCTTAGAAGACGTGAAAGAAAACTACGGACTTTTAGGTGGTAAATCTCCATTACTTGGTTTAACAGAAGCATTGATAGAAAAACTAAAGACTAAACTCGATATGCCTATTTATCCTGTGATGCGGTATGTACCACCTTTTTCAGATACTGCATTAGATAAATGTAAAAAAGATGGAGTAGCTGAGCTTATACTCTTTCCTATGTATCCTCAGTATTCTAGCACTACGACATTTTCTTCCGTAGAAGATGTAGAAGCACGTTGCAAAATACTTGACTATCATCCAATTATAAAAGTGATAGACCCTTACTATGATGACTATGAATACATAGAAGCTTCAGTGGAGAAGATAGTGGAAGCGATGGAAGGAAAAGATACAAGTAAGTATGATTTGTTGTTGTCTGCACATGGTTTGCCTGTGAGCATCATACAAGCTGGTGACCCGTACCAAAATCAAGTGGAGGCAAACGCCTCAGCTATAAAAATATATCTAAGAGAACGTGGTATAAAATTTAAAAATATTAGGCTTGTTTATCAGTCAAAAGTTGGATCTTCTGATTGGCTTGAACCTAATCTTGTGGATGTATTACGTAACCCACATAATAGAAGCGTTGTCATTTTTCCTTTGGCTTTTACCTTGGATAATTCTGAGACAGTATTTGAATTAGACATAGAGCATAGAGAGATAGTAGATAAAATAAAGTATGATGACTACATAGTAGCCAAATGCATGAATGATTCAGATAAATTTGTGGAGCTTATCGTTGAGAAAGTCAAAGCTATATAGGTACCAAAGAGAGTTTAAAATCCTCTTTTGGCTTGCCATCATCATCTCTTATATATTTGCAGTACTCCCAGCTGATGTAGCACCAAGTATTCCAGAACTTTCAGATAAGGCACAGCATGTCTTTGCTTTTGTAGTATTGGGTCTATTCCTACGTTTGGGATATAATATCAACTATTGGTATGCTTTGATAGTCTTAGTGGCATATGGAGTATTTATTGAGTTTTCTCAACTTTTTTCTATCAATAGATTTGCAGATATAAATGATGTTTTAGCAGATACTATAGGTACTTTTATTGGTTTAAAGTTATATAAGTATCTACGTAAAGTAATGTAATGAAAACGATTCAAATATCGACTATATCTACGACTGAAGTCAATCGTTCAAAATTTATTACACATCTTGTACCTATAGAAGAGTATAAAGGTTTACAAGAGAAACTAAAAAAAGAACATCCTAAAGCAAATCATGTTGTTTATGCACTACGCTATCTTAATGACTTTGACCAAATAGTTGAAAATAGCTCAGATGATGGGGAACCAAAAGGATGTGCCGGAGTGCCAGCTTTAAATGTATTAAGAGGTGAATCACTGATAAATTGTGCTGTACTGATAGTACGCTATTTTGGTGGGATAAAACTTGGCACTGGTGGTATGGCTAGAGCCTATGCTTTATCGGTGAAAGAGGTTTTGTCTGTAAGTAGCATAGTCTCGTATGAAAAGCATGTTAAGTATGTATTTTATACAAATTATGCCAATGTAGATAAAACCTTGTACAAACTAAAAAAACTTGGACTTACGCAATATGAACGAGATTTTGGTATAGAAAAAGTAAAGTGGAAATTAACAGGGAGTGAAGAGAAGATAAAAATATTTAAAGAAGAGGGTTAATAACTCTTCTTTATGTGAATATACTTTTAAATTTTATAGTGCATCAGTATCTTGTTCATCCGTTCTAATTCTAAGAACTGACTCAATATTACTAACAAATATTTTACCATCACCTATTTTACCTGTTTTGGCAGCTTCTGCTATAGCATCAACGGCTTTTTTTGCATAGCTATCATCGGAGACAACGATCTCTATTTTTATTTTAGGGATAAACTCTACTACGTATTCAGCACCTCTATACAGTTCAGAATGACCTTGCTGACGTCCATATCCTTTTACTTCAGATACTGTCATACCTTCAATTCCTGCTTCAACGAGAGCATCTTTTACGTCATCTAGTTTAAATGGTTTGATAATTGCTTCTATTTTTTTCATAATTTGAGTTCCTTTATATTCCTCTTTTAAATTCTGCATAAGCTTCAAGCCCACACTCTTCTATGTCTAGTCCTTGGAGTTGTTCATCATCTGATGCCCTAAATGGTGTAATTTTATTAATGATATAGATAACCATAAATGACGATGTAAATGCAAAGACACCTACCACTAATACACCTTTGAATTGTCCCCATAGTGCGACATCTGCAAATAATGCCACAGCAATTGTTCCCCATATACCATTGAGTAGATGAACAGATAAAGCACCAACAGGGTCATCTAATTTTAGTTTATCAAAAAGCCAAACACCATACACCACAATGACGCCACCTATAGCACCTATGTAGATAGGCGCATACATATCAAATACATCAGCACCTGCAGTGACAGATACAAGACCACCAAGTGCACCATTGAGTATCATCGTAATATCAAGCCTTTTATATTTGAAATACATAAGTAAGCCAACCATGATTGCACCAGCAAGACCACCAGTATTGGTATTCATAATTGTTAAGGCAACTAAGTCAGCATTTTCTTTACTTGATATTGAGCCAACAGATCCACCATTAAACCCAAACCAACCTATCCATAAAAGCAAGGCTCCTAGTACAACAAGTGGTATATTGGATGCAGGTATTACTCGAATCTTGCCATTTATATAACGTCCACGTCTAGGACCAATGATGAGAATAGCAGCAAGCAGTGCCCAAGCACCCGTAGAATGTATTACCGTACATCCTGCCAAATCATGCATAGATGAGATATCAAATAGTGTACCTTCCAAGATGTTTGCTCCCCAAGTAACATTGACTACCAAAGGATAGATGAGCGCTGCCATAAGTACTGTGAAAAAAGTCAAAGGTATAATGCGTGTTCTCTCACTGACCCCTCCAGACATAATATTTACTGTTTTTCCTACAAATGCCATTTGAAATAAAAATGCAGCCCATTTACTCATACCATCATTATCCCAGCTTCCAAAAGCCAATGAATAACCTATAAGCATAAATGCCATTGAGGCAACTGCATATATCATTATGTTTGTTGTAAGTACTGCTGTGACATTCTTAGTTCTTACGAGTCCTGCTTCAAGCATTGCAAAGCCAGGTACCATAAAGATAATAAGTGTCATTGCAAACAGAGCAAAGAGTGTGTCTATAACATAATTCATTTCCATTTTCGTATATTTCCTTAAAATTGAAGTATGCATTAGTATATCAGTTCATAGAATAGATAAAAAGGAAAGAGTGATTATTAATGTATCAGTAAATTGATTAATTTTAATTTAGGATGAGAATATATGATTAAAAATTAATCATAGGTAGCTAGAACTATAGATAAGGAATTTCCTTATCTATATGTATTTAGAGGGCATCCGTATCTTTTTCATCCGTTCTAACTCTCAAAACAGAATCAATGGTACTTACAAATATTTTACCATCACCAATTTTCCCTGTTTTTGCTGCTTCTGCTATGGCATCAACTGCTTTTTTTGCATAATCATCATTGGATACCACTATCTCTAGTTTTATTTTAGGAATAAATTCAACCACATATTCAGCACCCCTATAGAGTTCTGAATGACCTTGTTGACGTCCGTAACCTTTTACTTCAGATACTGTCATACCTTCTATACCTGCTTCAACGAGAGCGTCTTTAACGTCTTCTAGTTTAAAAGGTTTAATTATTGCTTCTATTTTTTTCATTTTATTTCCTTATAAGTTTAATTCTTTTTCGCCATGTACTGACTCATCAAGACCTGTGTATTCATCTTCTTCAGAGACTCTAGCTCCACCTGTGAGTGCTGAGGCTATGTAGTAGACTACCACAGTTCCTATAAGTGTCCAAAGTCCAACGATAACTACAGATTCAATCTGAACAAAGAATTGTCCCATTCTGTCTCCTGACTCTTTCATTGGTCCATCCCATAATAAGTCTTTGTCATCAAGGGCAAAGAAAGCAACTGCCAATGCACCCCATAGACCAGCTAAAAAGTGAATACCAAAGGCATCAAGTGAATCATCATAACCAAAAATCTTTTTGAGTTTAACAACACCAAAGAAAGCAAATACTGAACCAACTATACCGATGATGAGTGCACCAGATACATCTACAAAACCAGCTGCAGGTGTGATGGCAACTAGACCCGCTATGATTCCTGAAGCGATACCAAGTAGTGTAGGTTTTTTGTAGACTATCCACTCCAAAAGCATCCAAGCCACAGCTCCTGCTGCAGTAGCAACAGTTGTGGTAAGCACAGCAAGACCAGCAATAGCGTTTGCTCCAAATGCAGACCCTCCATTAAATCCATACCATCCAAACCATAACAGTGCTGCACCGACAGCTGTTAGCATGATAGAAAAAGGTTTCATAGCACTTTTGTTAAATCCTGCTCTTTTACCAACAAGTATAGCTAAAATAAGACCCGCTAAACCACCATTCATATGCACAACCGTACCACCAGCAAAGTCAAGTGCACCCGCATCAAAAAGATATGCACCATCTCCACCCCATACCATATGAGTAATAGGAGCATACACAATTAGACCCCATAATACAACAATGACCATCCACGTAGAAAACTTCATACGCCCAATCACAGAACCAGATGCAATAGCAATAGTAATGGCTGCAAATGTACCTTGGAATGCAATAAATACATACGTAGGGTAAGTACCACTAAGATCAGTCCATTTGATACCATCTAGTAGTATATGATTAAACCCACCAAATACATTTTGAAGTGCAGCACTTTCGTTTGTCCCAAATGCAATAGAATAACCTGCAATTATCCAGACTAAGAATGCAACAACAAAAGCGCCCATAACCATGGCATAGGTATTAAGTACATTTTTAGATCGTGTCATACCACCATAAAAAAGTGCTAAACCTGCAGGTGTCATAAGTAATACTAATGCAGTAGATATCATCATCCATGCTGTGTCCCCTGAGTCTAGTTTATCTTCTGCCATGGCAAAGATTGGCAAGAACAACGCCATTAGAGCTGAAAGTTTTAATTTCATGCTATTTCCTTTTAATTTAATTTACAGATAAATTTTAGCATCTTAAAAAGAAAATAGTTTATATTTGTGATTAATTT
>JAKIUE010000041.1 GCA_021647715.1 Sulfurovum sp. | reverse complement strand
AGATGCTGGTATCCACGTAGATACCGTTTGTGCCCCTGCCTTGGGTGGTGTGCTCACAGGCTATGAACTGGCACGCTCACTAAATGTACGTTCTATCTTTGTTGAAAAAAAAGAGGGTGGTATGGAATTACGTCGTGGGTTCACTATATCAAAAGGTGAAAAGATTATTATTTGCGAAGATATCATTACTACTGGTGGGTCAGCCCTTAAAGCTGCCAAAGCTATAGAATCACTAGGAGGAGAGATAGTCGCCTTTGCCTCGCTTGCAAACCGAGGTTTTTGTAAGCGTGTTGGAGGAAATGATACTCCCAAATCAGAATGTGCGCTACCAAGCGATATTCCTCTTTTTTCCCTAGATGACTTTACTTTTAAAATGTATACTCCCCAAGAATGTCCTCTGTGTAAAGAAGGGAAATCAGAAGCAATAAAACCAGGGAGCAAGAGCTAAAAAGCTCTATCTTTAACGCACTCTCCAAACCACAGCACAAAATTCTACATCTATGTCGGTTTTACGTGGTTTAATAAAGAATGTCTCTATCTCACAATTATCTATACTATATTTTTCATTGAGAGAATCAATATTATCCTCTAGTTCATACTCTAAAGCTTCAATATCTTCTTGAACACCTGCCATTCTTTCTTCTGCCCTACTCATATCACCACGTTCTTTTAAAATATTGCTGCCTTTTTTAAATGCACGTCCTATTTTTGTGGGACTTGTTCGTCCAAAAAGTGCTCCTAGCACAGCGATACCTGTCTCTATCATAGAAGAAGTAGAGTCTGCTGATTCTTTCTCTACACGTTCTTTAGCACGTGCAAGTCTTCCTAACAAAACTTTTTCTTTTTTTTCAAAACGAGTTTGGAGTTTTTCTATTTCTTGCTCTTTTTTATCATTCAGTATATCTTGTAATCTAACAGTAAAATCAGATTTTGATTCACCCACACTAGACTCTATTTTAGGAGAAAGGCAACGCAATAACTCTAGTTTCTCTCCTCTATACAAAGTCTCTTTAAGTTCACGTATAGACTTTTTAAGGCCTTTATCTCTCAAAATCACTTCCGGAAGCAGTTGAAATTTTCCTTTACTTGGGACATTGTGCGGATAATTTTCAAAACTCTCCTCTTCTTCTCTAGCTTCTTCCCAATTAATATTTTTCTTATTTTTATCAAGTTCTAAAGAGAATATTATGTCTTTACTTTCATCTATACCTTTTCTTTGATTATAAAAATGCACTTTTACCACTGCTCCCAATGTTGCAAGATACTCATTATTTTCACTCGAATCAGGTTCAAAATACTGAGGGATAGAGTCATCTATATGTTGAAAACTTTGCAATTCACTCTTTTTCCCTATCATTGTATCTACTGTCTCTACAACAATATTTTGTGCCTCTTTTTGTTCTTTCATCAATGATGCAATTTCATCACGCTTTAATGGTCCTTTTAAATATGACATAACCCAACGTGTAGAAAAAAGGCGTATATCATCTAAATGTGCAGATTTCAAGAAAAAAGTTCTTTTTTCAAGGTTAGCTAAAAGTGTTTTTATTTCACTTTTATTGTAACTTGCTCCTACTTTTCCTCCTAATCCATCTATAACACGTTCTATATCTTGTGTGGTCTGCAATCTACCTATAAACCATGTTCCGATGTTAGAAAGCCCCTTGTAATCCAAATCAACGGGGTTTTGTGTCGATAGGACAACACCAACACCAAAGGCTCTAGCTTGCTTTAACATTAAAAGCATAGGTTCTTTACTTGGAGGATTTTGAGTAGGAGGGAAATAGCCATAAATCTCATCCATATAGAGTAATGTTTTAAGTGCAGATGTACCTGATTGTCTACGCATCCAAGCGATATATTTGTTAAGTAACAATGTGACAAAAAACATACGTTCCTCATCATTTAAATGTGATATAGAAAATATAGCAATTTTAGCTTTACCATTCTCATCATAAAGTAACTTTTGTATGTCTAAAGTATCCCCTTGTAGCCAAAGAGAAAAAGAAGGACTTGCAAGTAAAGAATTGAATTTTGTTGCCAACTTAAAACGTGCTTCTTGAGGATAAAAATCATCTAAGGGAAGAACTCCTATTTTTTTAAAAGTTGGCTTTATAATTTTACCTATAAGTGTTTCAATACTTATATCTTCATCATTCATCCATGACTTAGTAATAATTTGAGCAAGTAATATATATTCTTTCGATTCCAAAGGATCTGCAACTATCCCCACCAAGGAGAGCAATGATACTGTTGTACTTTTAAGGTAAGAGCTAAAAGTATCACTATCCTCCATCACCTCTACTGGCGGAACTTCAAGTGATGACATTACATTAATCGCAACACCGGCTGAGGATCCTGGTGTATAAATTGTTTTACTTATCCTTTGGAGCTTTTCTACACGATTAACATCTTGGTCCCATGATTCAATACCCTCTTTCCACATTGTTGCAGTACTACTTGCATACTCTAAAACATCTTTTTCTTTATTTTTTGCTTCATCTTCAACCCATGGCTCAAATTTTTTAGCACTGAACGTACTATCAACCAAACAAAGGTTCCCCATATCCCCTTTAGGGTCTATAATAATTGATGGGATATTATCAATGGCTGCTTCCTCTATAATCCCCACACCCAAACCAGTTTTACCCGAACCCGTCATACCAATAATCGCAGCATGTGTGGTAAAGTTTTTATTCTTAAGAAGTGTTAAGGCTTCTGTCGCTTCCATGGTTTCTTTATCTATATCTTTACCTAAATAAAAAAGTCCCAGTTTCTCATATATTTTTTGCATTTTTTTCCTTCTATTTTTAAGGTCGTGGTTGGTTTTGAAGGGCAGGATTTCCCCCATTTGGTCGTATTGGTTGCCCCTGTGGTACATTTCCTGGTGGAGTATTAGGTCGTGTTGGTTGTCCATGTGGTAGATTTCCTGGGGGCTGTGTCTGATTAGGGTTTGTTCCTGGTGTATTCATAGGTGGTTGGTTATTTGGATTTTGATTATTTCCTTTAGGCTTGTTTGGTGCAGGAACAATCGTACCATTTGGTAATATTTTTGATCCATCTTTAAATATTTCTGTACCATCAGGCAATATTTTTCTTCCATCTCTCATAATTTTAGTTCCATCAGGCAAAACCTTCAATACAGGGTTTGTAATCCCTTGTAGCATAAAACTAATAGGTTTCTTTCCTTTTTGTTGTAACAATATAAGTACTTTATCTTTTTCATGATACACATCAAACAGTATCATATCTGACATGATAGTATCAACTTCAACTTTATCTTCGCCTTCTACAGGTAGTTTATACTTACTACCTTCTATACGTACTAAAGTATTTTTATCTTTCAGCACCACCCAACATACTTTAGCAAGTGTCAAGTTATAAATAGAATTTTTTGTCTCCTCTAAACAAAGTCTAGTAAATTCATCTTTTTTAATTTCTATTTTCCCATCAGAGCTCAATATATCTAAAAAAAGAATTTTGGTAGCTTTCGTTATTTC
Organism: Sulfurovum sp.; assembly: GCA_021647715.1. GTDB lineage: Bacteria > Campylobacterota > Campylobacteria > Campylobacterales > Sulfurovaceae > Sulfurovum. The sequence goes on along the minus strand of JAKIUE010000041.1, from coordinate 15,419 downwards.
TTTAGATTTTTCTAATGATTTTAAAAGATGACTATTTGAGTCTTTCATTAAGTCTACCACTGAAAAAAGTGGTACAAGTATAATGCCAAGTAGCGCAATAGAAATAAGCACTTCTAAAAGAGTAAATGCTTTACGATTTGCTTTACAATACACCATATATTAGCCGTCCATAAGTCCAACACGTATAGCTTCTTCATAAGAAGTTACGCCCGATAATAACATCTCTTTTAACTTGTCTGCTATCGTTTTCATACCATTCTTTTTCATCGCTTCACGTACTTGAAAGTCATTAAGACCATCTTTCATCATCTCTTTTACATTGTCATCAATAATAAAAAGTTCCCCTATCACTTGACGCCCTTTGTATCCTGTAAAACCACATTCCTTACAACCCTCTGACTTATAATAAATTTTATCTTCGGGAACATTTATCTCTTGTGCTATCGCCGGAACAAGTCTCGTTTCTTCTTTACATTCTGAACAAAGTTTTCTTGTCAGCCTTTGTGCTAAGACACCCAAAAGTGTTGAAGAGATAAGAAAGCTTTCTACTCCCATATCCATCAATCTACTTAGGGAAGATGTAGCATCATTAGTATGGAGTGTAGAGAGCAATAGGTGTCCCGTTAAAGCAGATCGTAAAGCAATGTCTGCCGTTTCAGAATCCCTTATCTCACCCACCATGATGATATCTGGGTCTTGTCTAAGTATAGAACGAAGTCCTGCAGCAAAAGTAAGTCCTACTTTTGTATTTACCTGAATTTGAGAAATATTATTAGCGTTGTATTCTACCGGATCTTCTACGGTAATAATATTTTTATCAGGTGTTGCAATATGTTGTAAACAAGCATGCAATGTAGTTGATTTACCCGAACCTGTAGGGCCAGTAACAAGTATCATACCATGTGCATGATTGAGTAACTTGTATAAATCATTTGATATTTCTTCTACAAATCCAAGTGACTCAAGTGTAGGAATATCTTCACTTTGAGAAAGTATCCTCATAACAATTCTTTCCCCATAGTATGTAGGTAATACAGACACCCTTACATCAATCGTTTTTCCAGAAATACTCAACTGCGTACGCCCATCTTGTGGCACTCTTTTTTCAGATATATCAAGGTTTGAAATAACTTTTATCCTATTAATAACCAAAGTAATAATATTTTTTTCCAAATCTAAATGTTTTTTGAGGGCACCATCCATACGTAAACGTACTACACCCTTTCTCTCTCCACTCTCTATATGAATATCACTTGCACCTCTTTGTATGGCCTGAAAAAACAAAGAATTTACTAATTTAATAATAGGTGCAGACTCTTCCGAAGAGAGTAAGTCTTGAGAATTACGTATAAACTCAAGTAAGTCAGACTCAACTTCAATAAGCTCATCAGAAGTAGTTGACATATCTTCAAAGTCTGAACCTGTTTGGATTTCTAAAAATTTATTTTTAAGTCTTTCAAAACTTTCATCATCTACAATACTTACAGGGTAGTCAAAAGAGAGTTTAGAAAAATGATTGAGCGCATCACCTAGTGTTTTTTCTTCAACAATAGAGGTTTTAATCCCATCTATTTCAGAAAAGAGTAACGAATGCTTAATCGCAAGTTTATGGTTTATATCCTCTTCCCAAAGAGGTTCAAGGTTTACGTCTTGTAGCCTAGGAAAACGCATACCTTACTCCTCTTCATCCAAAATTTTTAAGTTATCCACATTGCTTTTATTTCTACGAATTCTACGACTTGCTGGGGCAGATGTAGTTTCTTCTTTAATTCCACTTTTCTTAGCAAGTCCTTTACGAACAAATCTATTGTATCTAGTTTGAATATCTTCAAGTTCTACAAGTGCTGTTCTTAAGCGTTTCAAATCACCACTCTTTTTAACAATATAAGGTGTCAAATAAATGACCACATTCACTTGTCTCTCTACATCAGCATCTGACTTAAATAAAGTACCCAGAATAGGTATATCCCCAAGAACTGGTATTTTTGTTGAGTTTTTCCCCCCAGCATTTTTCATAAGACCACCAAGAATAATAGTCTCTCCATTATTTACAATAGCGTTAGTAACTACTTTTCTTTTAGTTGTAGTTGGTCTATCTGCTGCAGATCCTGAACCTGGTAAAATATCTTCTATTTCGGCTTCTATTTCAAGAGTAACTTTATTATTACTTGAGAGTCTTGGCTTCACCTTCAGTGTAATACCTATATCTTCTCTAGAATAATTATTGATAATATTCCCTTGCCCTTGCGTACTCTGTTGAGCTTGAGTCAAAATAGAACGTGTTTGCCCTACTTGTATGCTTGCTTCCTTGTTGTTTGTACATAAAACAGAAGGTTCTGAAAGAACATGTGCTGCACCATTTTGTTTAAGCAAGTCAAGCTTTGCTCCCATAGCAAAAACCTGCGAAATCCCGTCATCAAACTTAAATGGTCTATTTTCCGTTGTAATTGCATTACCATTTCTATCTAATTGTGTTGTTTGCGTATTCAAAAAACCTAATAAATTTGGAGAAATATTAAGAGAAGATGCACCTAAGTTTGCCGCTGCTGAAAACAACCCTTGAGAAGTAATCTTTCCACCTTCAAATCCATATCTCATTCCTATTTGCTCTGCTAAATCTGTATTAATCTCAACAATACGAGCCTTTACATATACTTGTGCTTGAGGAACATCTATTTTTTGTATTGTACTTCGTATGTTTTTTATCTGCTCCCCTGTAGCCAAGATAATAAGAGAGTTTCTTTCTAGATCTGAAACTACCATTGCTTTTGAAGGTGGTTTACCACCTTTAGTAGGTTGCTTAATCGCAACAGAATTCATCTGAGAAACAAGTTTAGAAAGTATTTTTTCCATCTCTTCAACATTAGAATTTTTAAGGGGGACTACATACATTTTTTGGTCTTGGTCTTCACCACTTATATCTAGTTTCTTTATGTAGCGTATCATACGACTATTGTTATTTGATTTTCCAACCAAAATAATCGAATTCGTCGCTTCATCCTTAAATACATCTACCTTTTCACTCTCTATAGTTTGAGGAAAAAGCTTTTTTGACATATTCAGCGCGTTAATAAATACATCCTTTACACTAGAATTTTTTAAACGTACAACCACAGAACGTTTTTCTCCTCTTTTTTCTATTGCGTTAATTACTTTTGCTATAGATTTTAGTGTTCTAGGAGTTGCCGTGATTGCCAAAACATTATTTTCCTTAAAGGAAATAACTTTTGCATTTTTGTGTAACAGTGGCTTTATCTTTGCCCGTATAACTGCAGCATTTGAAGTCTTTAATGGAAACATTACTGTTTTCATAGTATCTCCTGAAATACTGCTACTGACATCTAACCCTTCTCCTGCAGCATCCATACTCTTTACCACTTTATAGTATTCACCTTGGTCTATAATAGTTAAACCTTTACTTGAAAGAATGGAGTTTGCCAAAGGCATCAACGCACTTTTACTTATGGGCTTTGTAGAAACAAAGTTTATTTTACCTTTAAGTTCACTCTCTATCAAAATATTTTTTTGAGTAATTTTAGATACCATTTCTATAAAGTCTTTTACCGACAAATCTCTAAAGTTTACATCTACCTTCTCTTCTTTTGCTTGTATTCCTACAGACAAAACAATCAACACACTTAAAACAATTTTAATTAATTTCATATTCTAGCTCCATTTCTTCATTACCTCTTTGAATAACCAACGTCATGTTGTCAAGGTTTCCTATATTTTTATAAACGCCAAACGCAGCATTATAGCTATTTATCTCTTGTCCATTGATAGACTTTATGACATCACCTCGTTCTACACCTAATTTAGCAAAAGGTGAATCTTTACGTACAAAGGTGATTTGAAAACCTTTTAACTTACCGTTTTCTTTAATATCACCTATCCCGATATTTTTATAAACATCATCTATATTTTTTCCATAATGATCAACCAAAGAGCGATCAATTAACTTTCGGTCTCCTGCATCAACCACGTCTCCCGAAACTTTTTTAGGCTGAGTATTTGTCACAGGGGGAGTATTTTGAGTATCTGATTGAATAGTGCCTTGAGTGTTACCTTTACTTTTTAATAACATTACCTTGTAACTTTTTTCACTTTTAACAAATGTAGCAAAGTTTCTACCTGCCCCTTCAAGTACAAAACCATTGATTTCATCTCCCCTAGAAAGGACTTTTGTTTTTCCCTTATGGCTTACAGTGATAACAGTTGTTTCAGCTGCATGATAGATAGCTAACAAAAGGATATCATTAATGCTTCCACTCTTTTTTGTCTCCTGCTGTGAAGGTTTAGTTGGTGCAGAGATTTCATTAGGAGTGAGTTTAACCCTATAGTAGAGTGCTTTTCCTCCTTTTTGACTTACCTGATCCACACCACTTGTAGGCAACCAAAGCCATGTAATTAAAAACCATATAAACTTCACTATTAGTAAAAGTGCAAGAAATATTAAAATGTTTTTAAAGATATTAGGTTTAAAAAGCTGTTTCATAAAACCATCCCTTCTCATCTTGTTGTAAACTACCCTTGAGCATATCTATATTTTTTGTTTCATTAAAGTCTATATGAATCTTTCGTTCTATCAGCGACACATCGCCATTTAGGTTTCCAAATGAACCTACTGCATCTAGAGTAATATTTAACGGATTCCATACTGCATGAACTACTTCTAATTTATCTATTTGAGTTGGTGCCATATTTTTCAAGGACTCATCTAATGTAAGATTGTTTACCTCAATATTAGTATAAAAAAGTAATGTAAAAAAATCTATCTCTTTTATCGTTGCTAACTGTATACCTTTTACATACACTTTTGAATCTCGTAATTTTAAAGAGAATAGTCCCTCTTCTATCTCTTTTTCATTGATTTTTATATCATTCTTTAAAAGTATTTCTTCAAGTTTATAGTAAAGTGTCTGCTTAGGCATAAAAAAAAGAATAGCAAACCATACTATAACGAAAAATATAAAAAACTTTTTTACCATTTGCATTTTAAATCCACCTTATAATTCGAACCTATTTTTTCAACATTAAACAGTGTTATAATCACAGGTAATCCTAGTATTTTAGTCGTTAATTTATTGAGCTCATTCGCACCTAAATCTGTATAATTGGCTGTGATTTTTTTACTCTTTTTGCTCCATTTAACCTTGTTTGAGGGTACAAGTGTTTGTAAATTTTCTATTTTTTTACCTATTTTTTTATCTACCCATATCTTTTTCAATGAAATGACCTCTTTTAAGTTTTCTATAGACGTCTGAACCGTTTTAGCCTCTTGAGTAGAAGAGGTTACCTTTGTATATTTATAGCTATACGCAAATAATAGAATAAGCCCTGCACCTAATGCAATAAATTCATTTTGATATTGCTTCCAATTCATAGTGCCCCCTCAATACTAATATTGTGGCTATTTTTTACTTTAGAAATTTTATAGTTCTCTTTTTTTGCTAACTGTTCTAATTTTTTAGAGACAGGTGCACTTACACAAGTGAAATCAACTTTAAATTTAGTATCATTTAGTGAAAGACTTGTGAGTGTCACTCCTTTAAATATCAATCCAGATATTTTTTTTATATTGTCTCTTTTTTTTCTCTCAAGAGTATCAATTTTTCTATATTTATGTAGCACTTCATCTCGAGTATAAGAACTTTGCAATGAGGGGTGTGACGCATAGAGTTCTTGTAACATCTCTTCATTACTTTCTCCATTGCCATAACGTAAACCTTCAACAAAAAGAAGAGATGAAAAAAGTAACAATACACCAGCAAGTGAGTAGGCTTGTTTTTTACTTAAATAAGAACCTATTTCTCCTTGCAATGACACACCTTTTTTGGGGGTAAAGGCATTACTAAACCCTAACGTTGGTAATTCATCTTCTCCTAGGGCTCCTTTGGGAACCACAACTACATTATCTTCAAGTACAACCAAAGCTTCTTTTTTTCCTAAAGCTAAAGGTGCAGTAAACTTCTCTACAGATTGCTGAACAAAAAAGATTTTAGAGACCATAGTGCTTTCTATTCCTTTGGAAGAAAGAAAAGTAACTATCTTATCTATATCGTACGCTATAAAGACCCACTGTTCTTCTTCTTTAAAAACCATATATTCATAGTTACTACCTTCTTCAAGTAACCCTTCAAATAATGAATGTGCTATTTTCTTTGCCTGATAGGCATACTTCACTGGTATTGCTTCTTTTTTAAGTGTATAAAACTGTGGTGTCAACATAACATTGACACTCTCTTTCAAAAAGACTCTATCCATAGATGGATAGACAAGTAATAATTCTTTAGTTGTTCCCGTAAAATTCAAAATGTTTTGCCTCTCCCTTAATATATTCAAATCTAAAACTATACTGTCTGTCTGCACTTTTATATGATACCGTGCATTGACTCTCTTCTAAAAAGTTTTTACCAGCTATAAGCTTTGCTCTACTTTGATAGTCCCCACCATTTTCTAGTACAAAGGATTCTAGGCTACCTCTTTCAAGTAGAGCCTGCCACTCTTGTATGGATTGAACATCAAGATCAAAAAGTAAAGAAAGTAACTCTGCAGAACTATACTCTGCATCTATTACCTTCGCATTACTTGAAAAAGTAAAGTATTTTTTCCAAGGCACTTTACTTATTTCAGAATCGTCAACTTCGAGTTGATATCTGCTCACAATTTGTGCAAATTGCTTGTAGGATATGATACCTTTTTTTTGCCTAAGTCTCCCCATTTCATTTTCAGAAAACTCCTCTTTTCCATTTATCTCAGCTATCAACATCTCTTGTAGTCTATCTGCATCTTGTACATTATATTCTTGCATGAGAAAATCAAATACGCTTTGCATAAAAACATAAGGCTCTTGCATATCTTTTTGGCTTTCCATAGCTAGCCAATTAATATTAGCACCATGTGAAAGTGCATCACATCGTAACAACAAAGAAAATCTTCCATCTTCTGAATTGATAGGGACAGGTAACAAGTATAGTCTAGAGAAAAGGTCCTTTTTCTTTTTAAACTTGTCAAAAATAGTAGTAATATCTGAATAATATACATCTGCCTGTATAAGTGCTGTGGTATCAGCGGCATCTTCTTGAACTTCCTCAAAATAACTCAAAAGCACCATGGTTAGGGCTATAAGTACTGCTAGCACTGAAAGTGTTACCATCAAGGCAAAGCCCTCTTTATGCTTAACATTTGTAAAGGGTTTTGCAGTTTTATCCATCTAAAAGCTCTATTAAAGTAAAATTTGTAAAATTAATTAATATTATACCTAAGCAAACTAAAGGATATGCATGATTCATAGACACACACACAGAGCTGGATTCTCACTTATAGAGCTACTTATCGTTATCGTTATTTTAGGAGGACTTGTAGCAGTTGTGGCTCCTGGTCTCATGGACGCGGCAGATGGTGCAAAAAGAGATACCGTTTGTCTTAAGATGAATGATCTCAAAAAACGTTTTGATATGTTTAAACTTGACAACGGACTATACCCAGACACAGAAGAAGGGTTTCAAGCACTTATGCAAAATCCTGATGCAGACAAGTACCCTAACTATCGCTCAAAACCTTACTTAAAAAAACTACCGAAAGATTCATGGAAAACACCTTTTATATATGTGAATAAGGGGTCAGACTTTGAAATTATCTCTTTTGGTGCAGACAGAAAAGAAGGTGGAGAAGAGAGTAATCAAGATATTTTATTTAGTTCTTGTAATAAATAGTCTATCCTAAATATATGCGTAGTAATCAAAGACTAAGTATCTATAGTAAGCGTAAAGCATTTTCACTTATGGAACTTATGATTGTTATTTTCATTCTTGGATTGGTCGCTTATATGGGTTTTTCTGGTGTAGAACTTGACAAACAAAAACCAAAAGCACTCACCCCCATGAATCTCAAAAAAAATATTGTACAGTCAAGTCTTTTCTCAAAACATGCCACACTTTTATGTGTAAATAAATGTAAACAATGCTACTTAAGAAAAGATATTTCTTCCTCATTTGAACCTTATGAAAACAACATAGACTTAGGAGAGATAAAAGCCTATACCCTTGATGCTAGTGACTCACTTGTACGTATAGAGTATCAACGATATAAAGATAAGAAGATTTGTCTAGTCATGGATTTTTATGCCAATGGTAGTTCTACACAAATCATACTAGAAGATGAAGAACATAGCTACTTTCTCCCTGCACTTTTTGGTACCCCTAAACAGTTTGACTCTCCTGAAGATGCGAAAGAATACTGGTTTGGGAAAACACAACTTGTTTCAAACTCTGGAGAATTTTACTAATGACACACTTACGTCCAGCATTTACAATAATAGAAATCTTGATCTCTGTCATTATCATCTCTTTTGGTATCATCTTCGTACTACAAGTACATAGTGACAACCATGAGCAAATTGTTTATCTTTCAGAACGTAACAAACACTCTCTACAAGATTCACTTTATCTGGCACCAAATATTCTACGTTATCATAAAGATGACAAAACAGCCCATGATGTACTAGAACGTCACTTCAAAGTAAGAGAACAGCAAAGCCGTGAAATTCTTAAGAACAATAGTAGAGAGATTTATATCCCAGAAGAGATAGAAATCCTACCTCCACCAGATACACCAGGTCCCACCGCCATAGTAAATGAAATAAAACTAAAAGGTAATCACTCTTCTATCTATTGGCGATTTAAGATTCAAAGTTTTTAATCGTTTTTGATGAGGTTTTTATAAAAAGTACAAAAAGTATTAAGCCTGTCACCATCAATAAGAAATTACCTACAAGGTCATGCGACCAGTAAAATTCTCCTTGCCCCTCACCATACTCAGTAGCATACACGACTAGCAATATACGCAATACATTTACTATAGAAAAAACGGCATACCCTATAAAAATCCAAAGTATTTTATGTAATACAGAAGAAGGATATGCCAAGATAGACGCCACTAAGAAGAGTATAGGAATCACTCCATTACATGACTGATTAATAATAATTTTATACTGAGGATGAATCCAGATATCTATGCCCTTTAACTGCCCTGACTTTAAAAAAAAATCTAAAAAATAGAGTGTAAGTTTTGTTTGTCCATCATTCAAAATAGTCGAAAATTCTAAAATAGGTGCATAAAAAAGCACAAACAACAAACCCAAAAAAAGAAAGTAAAGTGCTACAAATTGTTTCATGTGAAACTATAGCAAGATACAGCTAAAAAAGTTATAATACTATCAATGAATAAGAAGGATGCACTAGATGCTTTTCAAGTACAAAGGCTTTGATAAATCGGGGAAAAAGGTAAAGGGCACAGTTACGGCTGCGTCAGTTGAAGAAGCTGGACAAAAACTAAAATCGCTTGGCATATACCATGAGGGACTTACTACTACCAAAGAGTTTTCCCTAGAGGCATTTTCAAAACGTCAAATGTCTGGGGAACTTCTAGCTACTTTTTCCAAAGAACTTTCTTCTTATTTGAATTCAGGCATGACTATACTCACGGCCATCAAACTTTTAGAAAACCAGCACGAAGGAGAAAAGCGTTATACCTCTTTTTTAAATTCACTTAAAACCATGATAGATGAAGGAAAATCACTTTATATCGCTCTCAATAGCCAAAAAATTTATGCCATGCCAGACTTCTACCTGCAAAGTCTAGATGTCGCAGGACAAAGTGGTAAGATGGTCGAAGTCCTCACCAATATGGGAAACTTTTTTTCTGCACAAAGTAAAGTTAAAAAACAAGTAAAAGGTGCTATGACCTATCCTGCTATCATCTTTACGGTAGCCATTGCTATGACCTCATTTCTTATTGCTTTTGTGGTACCAAAAATTACAGAGATTTTTGAAGATACAGGACAAGAACTACCAGGTATTACCCAGTTTGTACTTTCTATTAGTGATTTTCTTACTTCTTACTATGTCATTCTTATTGTTGGTATCATAAGTATCATTATTTTATACAAACTTGCTTATGCAAAAATAGAAGGTTTTCATCGTTTCATCGATGCTATGTTTTTAAAAGTTCCTGTACTTGGCACACTCATCCAAAACCATGAATTAGGACGTTTCTCCTACATACTCTCGCTCATGCTAAGCTCTGGCGTCGCCTATGCACAAGCAGTACAACTCTCTAAAGCTACCTTTGGAAACTATGGATTAAAAGCTCTTTTTGAAAAAGCTTCTGTCAAAGTTTTAGAAGGGAATAAACTCTCAAATTCTCTTCAGCTTAGTAAAGGCGTAAAACTAAAACGTAACTTTATGCAGTCCCTTGCACTGGGTGAAGAGTCCAGCGAAGTAGCCCAAATATTAGAAAATACTGCTTCCCTTTATGCAGAAGAAAATGAAGATAAACTCAAACTTTTGCTGGGATTACTCGAACCATTTATGATGCTATTTATCGGTGTAGTTGTAGGTATCATCGTCTCTGCAATGCTTTTACCTATCTTTACCATGACTCAAGGTCTAAACTAATTATGTCCAAAAAACGTTTTAGAGATATAAAGCAAGGTAAACAAAAAATAGAAGAAACATCTATAAAATCTTCACGCCCCTACGCAAGTGCCTCTAGTAAAATAAAAGCTTTTCTAACTGATGCCTTTATGCTTGTAATGCCCATTATGTACATTGTTTTTTATCTTGTTATGGATGGGAGAGAAGGCTTTGCAGAGCATAAACTTTTAGGGTGGTCATATATTTTAGTCCCTCTTGTACTTATCCAAACTATCTTTATGATGAAAGCTGCACAAACACCTGGATATCGTGCCTATAACCTAGAAATTATTGACGAAAAAACAGGGGAAAAGCCTAGTCCATTTACTATTATTTTTAGAAACCTCTGTGCTATTTTGTCATTTTTTTCACTCTTTGGTTGGCTCCTTATGTTTTTCAGAAAAGACTCCAAAACACTACATGACTTCCTCTCTCATACAGCAGTCATAAACAAATCATGACACAAACAAAATCACTACTATCTCCTTTTTCTGTTCTACTGAGTGCCTATTACTTTTTTTATTTTGCCTTAGTAGGTGTTTATATTATTTTCATGCCAAAAGTATTACTTGAACTGCACTATACCCCTACAGATGTAGGTATCATCTATGCTGCAGCACCATTCATGCGATTCTTGGTTCCATTTGTGTTCCGTTATGGTCTGCAACTTACGCCCAAGATTTATTTTATTTCTCTTTTTCTCACGTTTGTAGGATCGCTTCTATTTTTAGCAACCATAGAAAATTTTTGGTTCTACTTGCTTGTAAATCTACTCTTTGGTGCAGCCATGGGTATCTCTTTGCCTTATATTGAAACCATAGCCCTTAGTGCACTATCAAAAAGTCATTATGGTAAAGTACGCCTTTGGGGATCACTTGGGTTTATGGGTATAGCCCTATGGCTGGGAAAAGTACTGAGTTCACCACATGAGGCACTCTATTATCTAAGTAGTATGGCTTTCTTAACCCTTTTATTTGGTGTTGTTCTTATCAAATACGATGATACACCTCATGAATCTACTAAAGACGATGCCACATTTTCCCTTAGCAAATATTGGGCATTTTGGACTTCTATTTTTCTTATGCAAGTAGGCTTTGGTGGTTTTTATAACTTTTTTACTATCTACGCTACTTCGCATGGTGTCTCTCTTGAAATGACAACCTGGATGTGGAGTTTTGGCGTCATATGTGAAATAGTCATGCTCTACTTCCAAGGACCCCTGCTTCAAAGAAATCTACTACGTATTTTGCAATTTGCCACACTTGTTACCTCGTTTAGATGGGTATTGCTCTATCTCTATCCTGACTCCATCACCCTCACTTTTGCTTCTCAGTCCCTTCATGCCATAAGTTTTGCACTTTATCATACAGCTGCCATTACCTATGTTTTTTCTCTTTACTCACAGAAAAAGCTTGCACAACAGTTTTTCTTAGGTATTGCCTTTGGTCTAGGGGCTTCTGTAGGTGCAGTACTCGCTGGTAAACTGTATGGAGAATATCTTTTTCTCATGGAAGCCATCATCACATTTATGGCGTTTTTAGTACTCTTGCTGCACCAAAGTCGTAAAATAGGCATAGAGGGAATACATTGAAATACACTATTCCTGCTATCATATTTGCTGGAGGCAAAAGCTCTCGCATGGGTAAAGACAAAGCACTTTTACCTTTTAAAAAATACAGTACACTTAGTGAATTTCAATACCATAAATTACAACAATGGTTCGATGAAGTCTATATCTCCGCTAAAACAAATAAGTTTCCTTTTACTGTTCAAGTAGTAAAAGACAAATACGAAGAGAGTTCTCCCTTAGTAGGTATTATCTCTGTATTTGAAACACTAAAAAGTGAAGCTGTATTTATTTTAAGTGTAGATGCACCATTGGTAGATGAAAATGTAGTAAAGACTCTTTGGGAAGCCTATAAAGAAGATTCAACAGTACATGCCATCATTGCACAAAGTCCTTCTGGTCTACAACCACTTTGTGGCATATATAAAAAAGATATTTCACCTTTGGCAAAGGCAAACTTTACAAAAAATAAACACAGTTTAAAAGCATTACTAGATTCACCGACAACCAAGATAGTGCATTTTAAAGATAATGCACTTTTCACAAATGTAAATACCCAAGAGGAATATTTAAATCTCCTTAATAACTTCAACTAAACAAGCATTAGGATCTTCATTCAACATTTTCGTCATAAGTTGTTTAGAAAAATAGGTAAATTTCTCAAATAAAAGACTACGATATTTATCTTTATGGTATATCATTAAAAAGTCTCTTTTACAATCAAAGTTTTTCACATTAACCTGAAAAAGTGTACCCTCACGAAGCTCTTTTTCTACAGATATTTTAGAAATACACGTTAAACATTCCCTATTTTTCAATATACCTTTTATGGACTCCGTATGCCCTAACTCTAAAAATACATTTAATTGATCTACTTTTTCTTTAATATACTCTAAAAATACTTCTCTCGTCCCCGAACCTTCCTCTCTAAGTACCCATCGCATGTCAGCAAGTTCATCAATAAACACTGCTTTTTTTTCTGATATTTCTTTATTTTCTGTGATGACTAAAAGTTCGTCAATACCTATTTTTTCTTTTATAATACTAGAACCTCCCACAAAGCCCTCAACAAAACCGATGTCTATTTCACCATTTTCCACCAAAGTAGCTATCTCTTGCGTGTTACCTTCTTTAAGTGTAATTTTGACATCAGGGTACGCTGTCATATATGCACATATAATAGAAGGCATTAAATAGTCAACGATTGTTGTGCTTGCCCCTACCCTTATCACGCCTTTGTTTTCTGAGTTTTGAAATTCATGTTCTATATCTGAAAACTTTTTAAATAACGGGTCAATCTCTTTATGAAAAGCTCGACCTACTTCATTAAGTACCAGCTTTTTATTAATTCTATCAAAAACGGGTCTGGTTAAAATATTTTCAAGCTCTTTAATTGACATTGATATTGCGGATTGGCTTAGTTTCATATCTTTTGCTACGTTTGTAAGGTGACCCTCTTTTACCACATTGAGGAAAATTTCTAATTGTCTTAATGTAATTTTCATATGTTCTCTTTTTCATTCATTATTTATAATCTTTATCTACAATTAAATTGATTTGAAAGTATATCAAAAATATAGTATAGTTTCAAGATTTTAATAAAAATTTTTGAAGATACTATCAATAAGGATGAATTAGCATGCCATTTTCACCAACAAATCGCAAAGGAACACTCTCGGGTATCCTATTTGTAGCTATTTTTGCTGCTGCTGCCACTTTTATAGCAGGTTTATCTACTGTCAAATCTTTGGGTCTTTCTCCTTTAGTCATTGGTATAGTTATGGGAATATTTTATGCCAACACACTACACAATAACACGCCTCAAGCATGGCAAAGGGGTATTACCTTTTCTGCCAAAAAAATACTACGCTTTGCTATTGTCCTTTATGGGTTTAGAATTACATTTCAACAAATAGCTGAAGTAGGACTAGATGGTTTTTTAGTCTCTCTGGTTATGTTAAGTTCTACTCTTATACTAGGATCATGGTTAGGATTTAAAGTATTTGGTATGGAAAAAGATACCTCTATTCTTACTGCATCTGGAGCTTCTGTCTGTGGAGCAGCTGCTGTACTTGCGACAGAGCCAGTACTCAAAGCCCAAGAGCACAAAACAGCCATAGCAGTTTCAATGGTAGTACTCTTTGGAACTATCTCAATGTTTCTATACCCTGTATTGTATGAGACCATTATCAAAAATGCTGTAGGATTTTTACATATGGAACCTCGCACTTTTGGTATCTATGTAGGGGGCACGATCCATGAAGTAGCCCAAGTTGTTGCTGTACCTGCTTCTGTTCCTGGTGCACCTACTGAGATGGCTGATGCTGCTGTCATTGTTAAAATGACAAGAGTAATTATGATTGCCCCTATGCTTATAGTTCTTGGGTTTTATCTTGCATGGGGCGCAAAGAAGTCTGGAACATCTAGAGATGAAAAGATGAAACTAGTCATCCCTTGGTTTGCTGTCTATTTCATTATGGTAGCAGGATTTAATTCACTGCATCTTTTACCTCTAAATATTGTTGAGCTAATCAATGAAATAGATACATTTTTACTTACTATGGCTATGACTGCCCTTGGGATGGGAACCATCTTCGCCAAATTCAAAGGCCTTGGGCTTGCACCTATCTATACAGCACTTAGTATGTTTGTATGGCTTGTTATCGGTGGGTTTATTATTACTAAAATCATTGTAGGTTCCTAACCATAACGCTTACCTAGTACTATGTGCTAGGTTATTTTCTTCTTCTGTAACTCAAAGCCTCTAATATATCTCTTTTTTCTATCTTTTCATTACCTTGCAAATCTGCAATTGTCCGTGCTATTTTTTTAATAGAATCAATACTTCTGTGAGAAAGAGAAAACTTTGCTATCGCACTATCTAGCACTTTTTTAGCATTATCATCTAAAATACAATACTTTTCTATCTCCTCTTCGCTAAGTTTTCCATTAAGTCTATTTTGTTTTCTTCTTTTTTGCATTTTAAACGCTGCGATAACGGCCTTATGCATCGCTTCAGATGTTACATCAGATTTATCTTCACTCTGTACCTCTTGCATAACCACAAACAGATCTATCCTATCTAAAAAAGGATCAGAGAGTTTATTTGCATACCGTTTAATCTCCATTTCTGAGCATCTACATGACTTTGTTTTTGATAGTAAGTTTCCACAAGGACAAGGATTTTGTGCAGCGATAAACATGATGTCTGCTTCATACTCTATCTTTGCATTCACGCGCGCTATATGTACCTTTTTATCTGACAAAGGTTCACGCATAGCTTCTAAAACCTGCTTTGAAAAATGTGGTATTTCGTCGAAAAAAAGTATACCTTTGTTTGCCAAAGCAACCTCTCCAATTTTTGCTTGCCCGCTTCC
>JAKIUE010000143.1 GCA_021647715.1 Sulfurovum sp. | reverse complement strand
AACAGGTAAAACTTAAAGATGAAAAACTCTTAGCACTTTTATCTACAATGGATACAGAAAAAACAAAATATGATCAATTGGTTGAAAATCTACAAAAACAAAAACAAAAAATAAAAAGACTTACAGGTATAAAACTCCAAGTAATTGATGCACTTAAAAAGGCATTGGGTGAAAAAATCCATATTGATAAAAAAACAGGTTCTCTTAAATTGGCTTCTAATATACTGTTTGAAGTAGGTAAGTCAACACTTAAAGATGGCGCTAAATCAGAGCTTAAGAAAGCATTTGAAGAGTATATAGGTACGCTTGTTACAGATGAACATATAAAACCCTATTTAGATAAGATTATTGTTGAAGGACATACAGATAGTGATGGTGAATATATCTATAATTTAAAACTTTCACAAGATAGGGCTTTAGCTGTAATGGAGTATCTTTTAACCCTGGACTTTTCAAAAAAATATAATATTAAACCATTGATTACAGCCTCAGGTAGATCATATCTTGATGTTATCAAAGAAAATGGTGTAGAAAATAAAGAGGCATCCAGACGAATAGAGATTAAATTTAGACTTAAAAATGAGGATGCTATGACTGAAATAGAAAAGGTTTTGGATGAGGAATAATTTTGAAGCTACACATATTAAAAAATCGGCAAAAGCATTAGATAGATATATTATGGCAGCAGAATCGTATGCTAAGATAAATAAAAAATATGAGAAAAATATTTTCAATGGACCCTCAAGATGGAAACGCTTCTTGGACTTTTTTAAAGCATAATTATACTAAAACTTTTCAAATTTCTTAATCCAATCTTCACTCTTTTTTGAACTGGTTTTGTTTGTATCATGTTTTAGTTTTTCTTTTAGTTTTATCTCTTTTAGTTTGGCTCTATATTGTCTAAATATACTAACTTTTTCTAAGTGCTCTTTATAGGTTTCGCTAAATGTATGCGTGCCTGTCGGGTTAAGCATAAAAAAAATATAAGCGTTCTTTGGGGGTTTTAGTGTTGCATTCAAGGCATTTAAAGTGACAGAACTTAGTGGATGTGGAGGTAATCCTTTATGCTTATATGTATTATAAGGGGAGGTGTCATTTCTTATACGTGATTTACTGACGATGGTATGTGCGTATTGCCCATAGTTGAGTGTGGCATCCATTTGTAAATGCATGTTCTTATTTAATCTATTATAGATAACTGATGATATTATGGGCATTTCTGATATAGAATTACTTTCTTTTTGTATGATGGAAGCAATGATAATAAGCTCTTTTAATGTTCTTGTTTTGTCGCCTATAGTGATATTTTTATCCTCAAATAATGCTAATTTTGAAAAAGATGTATCAAAAAGATATCGCATTGTTGCATTTTCTTCTGCTTTGCGTGCAAGGGTATATGAATCAGCTAATATATCTCCTTCGGTAAATTTACTTAGTGCGTTATACTGTTTTAGAAGTTCTTTTTTATTTAGTTTCATATCATTTGCAAGTCTATGTGAAATTTCTTCTTTGGTTTCTCCTGCATAAATGACTACTTTCATTAGGGCATTCGTTTTCATGGTGTGCAGTGAACTATAAAATGAAAATCGTCCATATTTTTTATTAGATACAGTATACCAACCTGGCTGTGGAATTTCAAATAGTGTTAATACATAAGAATCAATACTCATGGTTGTATAGCCATGAGTGTGAAGTGTTTTAAGAATTACTTCTGGTTTGGATGATGCCAGATAAAATGTTTTAATCTTACTCTCTATTGGAATAAAATTATAAATGAATAAGATGGAGACAAGTATTAAAATAATTTTTATATAAAATATAAAATGTTTGTATTGTTTGGCTAATAGTTGCATCATAAGATAGATTATAACGAAGTGATGTTATTTTTCAAAATTATACAGATTAAATAATAATCAATTAAATTTTTGGTACATAATTTAATACTTTTTTCACTGTATCAACAGAACAAAAGAACATCGCATCAAAAAGAGGATTTAATTTGGTTATATTGTCATCTATGATATCAAAAGGCTGAAAGAAGAACCCATGTCCATTTTCTTTATTGGCTGGGTTGACATGAAAAACTATGGGTCTTAATGTGCGTAGTAGATTGAGAATCTTTTTATGGTTTTTTGCATCAGTATTGGGAAGTAAATTATTTTGTTTACTCTCATTGACGCGGGCTTTAATGAGTAGTTGAAGTTTATCATTAAAAATAACTTTATTCCACGTAACTGAGCCTAGTTCAATGTTAAAGTTTGTAGCAGTAGAGACTAGTGGGTGAGGTTTTGTCTCCCGTATAGCTTCTAAAAGGTGTAGGAAAAAGTTTTTCCCTCCAAAATTATTGGCACAGTGTAAAAGTTTTTCATGATGAAGTTTTTTTTCTTCATCACTTAAAGTATTGAAGTTGCACATTATCACTCTTTGTTTTAAATTTTCTCATTATATCTAAAAATGCTATGTATTAATTGTGATTATTATATAATGAATGTTATATTTATTTAAGGGTAGTAAAAATGGGGAAGTCACCAGAAAGAGAGCAAGATTCAGTTGTTGTGGAAAAAGAATCAATGTATGCACGCTATGAAGATGTAGATAAAGAGCAATTAGAAAAAGATATAGATGAGATTAAATCGACTATGCCTCCCGTCAACGAAGAGGATTTTGCACACCTTCTCAAAATGGAACGTTGGGGACGTATTGCTACTTTTTCTGGATATGGACTTATTCTTTTCTTAGCCATTGCAGAAGCTTTTTGGGGTGTGGGGAGTCTTTTATTTTGGAGTGTTGGACTAATAGCAGCTGTACTTATTAGTACGGGTAATGTTTCACGTTGGTCAAATGTAGTACATCCTATCTTACATGGGGGGTATGATAAAGTACCTAATATTCCTGAACGATATACCAAAAAGAATTTTGCTAAAGGCTCTCGTCGTTTTGTTGACTTTTTAGATTGGATTAAGCCTGATGCTTGGGCATATGAACACAATATTATGCACCATTACCATTTAGGTGAAGAGGATGATCCCGATAATGTTGAGCGTAATTTACAATGGCTTATACAGTCTAAAACGCCTATGTGGGTACGTTATGTGTTCGTATATGCATTTACAGCGACATGGAAATTTACTTACTATGCACCAAATACATTAAGAATTTTAGAAAACAAAAAGTTAAAAGAGCAAGATAAACGAGCGATTACAGATTACGAACTTGATCCACGTAC
>JAKIUE010000142.1 GCA_021647715.1 Sulfurovum sp. | reverse complement strand
CAACAACGTGTAGGTGTAGCACGTGCATTGGCTAAAAACCCAGTAGTAATACTCGCAGATGAGCCTACAGGTAACCTTGATGATTATTCATCTAATGTGATTTGGGACTTGATGGAAAATGCTTGTCAGCAATTAGATACAACTGTATTGGTAGTGACACATAAAATACCAGCTATTTTTTCATTGCCATATAGACATTTTATTATTGAAAATAAGGGTGTGTATGAAGTCCATTAAAAATCATCTTATGTTTATACTCCCTTTGGTAGCTATTTTACTAGGGGTTGAGTTTTACTTGGTATTTGACCGTACCACTGATTCGTACGAAGAAGGTTTAAAAGAAGGGTATTCAATGCTTGTGGTCAGTAAAACACCAGTATCCTTCGATCATTTACAGTCTTTAAACAATCATATAAGCAGTAGTAAGAAAATAAAAAGAGAAAAGATAGTCACTGAAATTGCTAAAGGTGTGAGTAAAATCAATGAAGATAAAATTCTTGGGGCTTTACCACATTTTTATTCTGTACATTTAAATAAATATGTAAGTACTTCTATCTTGGAAGACATTCAATCAGATTTAGAATCTGATGACAACATAAAAAGAGTAGAAACATTTGGGTCTGCCTATAGCTCAAGTTATAAGTTGTTTTCTTTTATTAAACTTTCTTTGAAAATATTTATTGTTTTTATGGCTGTTGTGAGCTTGTTTCTTATTATCAAACAAATGGAAATCTGGAAATATGCACACAGACAACGTATGCAAGTTATGGAGATTTTTGGTGCACCATTAATGTTGCGTTCTGGGGTATTATTTAAAGTAGCGATAATTGATGCATTGATAGCAACGATTTTCACTTCTTTATTTTTTCTTTATCTTAAGTTTCAATGGGCAGCCAATTCAGGTATAGATATAATGATGGAAAACAAAGAAGCTTTATTTAGAATGACTGATATTGCTATTTTACTTATTATTTCTATTCTTATTGTAATTATTGCTGTGTATTCTGTTGTTTTTACAACTAAAGGAGAAGAGGAGTGAAATCCTTTATTTTATGGACTTTTTTAGCGGTCAATATTGTATTTGGAGCTTCTACATCTACAAAAATAGCAAACTCTAAAAATGACTTATCCAAGACAGATGCAGCACAAAAAGATGCGAATCGTAAACTTGAAAAAATAGCTATAGATATGAATAAAGCAGACAAAGAGATAAGCTACTTAGACAATGTATTAGAAAAATTAACGCAAGATCAAAAAAAATCAGAAGATAAGTATGCAGCCTTAAAAGTTGAACTTTCAAACTCAGAAGAAACACTAAAAAAAACAACCAAAGATATTGAGCAGAAGAAATCCTCTTTTTTAGAATTACTGTCAGAACAATTCTCTGTTATCTATACGATGCAACAATTTAAAAGTCCTACAGAAAAATCTATTATGTCTTATGAAGTATATAAAGCATATAAAAAACAAAATGCTCAAGAACTTGAAGCATTAAAAAAAGAGATATTTTCGTTAAAAAAAGAACAAAAGCAGAAGCAATATAAATATGATTTAACTAAAAATGCTATAGCTGTTATTGTTAAAAAACGTAAAGAGTTTATTGCACAAAAAGAACAAAAAAGGAAGCTTATCGCCACACTAAGTGATGATGAAGAAAAATATCAGAATCAACTACAAGGGATTGTAGATAAGCAAGCATCTTTACGTACTACTTTGTCAAAATTAAATATTTTACAAAAACAAGAGGTAGAAGAGTCACGAAAGCGAGCTACTGCTAAAAGAGAAGCCATACGCTTGGAAAAAGAACGTTTACGTAAAATACGTAATGCCAAACGTTTGGCTAAAGAAAAAGTAAGAAACGCAAGGGCTGCAATTAAACTTGCAAAAACATCTAAGGCAAAAAAAGAGGCAAGAAAAGCAGCCATAAAAGCAGAAAAAGAATCCAAAATTGTACAGACGAAAAAATATAAACCAAGTCAAAAAGTACGAAAAGTGCATTCATCATACAAAAAATCACAAGTCTATGCATACAAAGGTGGTAAAACAATATCACCGTTAAATGGAGCTAGAGTGATTAAAAAATTTGGAACCTATATGGATCCTATTTATAAAATAAAAATATTTAATGAATCTATAACACTTCAATCTTCATCTTCAAATGCCAGAGTTAAAAATGTACTTAATGGTAAAGTAGTCTTTGCGGGGAAGAGCTCTATGCTAGGTAAGGTGGTTGTTGTAGCACATGGTGGTAAAATGCATACAGTGTACGCAGGACTTTCCAAGATATCACCAACAATTCATGTAGGGTCTAAGATAAAAAAAGGGTATGTTGTTGGAAAGGTAACAAAAAAGTTAATCTTTCAAGCAACGAAAAACTCTAAACATATCAATCCTTTGAAATTAATACAAATATAGAGTTTTTTATTTAAACACCTCCTAACCAACTCTAGGATATAATCGCGAAATTATAATGAGGTGTATTTGTGATAAAACGTGTATTGGTAAAATTTTCAGGTGAAGCTTTAGCGGGTGAAGAAGGGTATGGGATTGATACGCAAATCCTTAACTATATCGCTGGCGAGATAAAAGATCTTGTAGCTGCTGGTGTCGAAGTGGCTGTTGTTGTGGGTGGTGGTAACATTATTCGTGGTGTGTCTGCTGCTGCAGATGGTATCATTACTAGAACGGCTGGTGACTATATGGGTATGTTGGCTACGGTTATTAATGGTGTAGCGATTCAAGAAGCACTAGAGCATGCAGGCCTTGATGCGAGACTTCAGTCCGCTATAGATATGCAGGAGATAGGTGAAGCATTCATCGTACGTCGTGCACGTCGTCATTTAGATAAGGGGCGTGTAGTAGTATTTGCAGGTGGTACAGGTAACCCTTACTTCACGACTGACACAGCTGCGACACTTAGGGCTTCAGAAGTAAATGCAGAACTGCTTATAAAAGCAACAAAAGTAGATGGTGTATATGACAAGGACCCAAACAAATTTGACGATGCAGTGAAACTTGATACTTTGTCTTACGACCAGGCACTTACAGACCATATTAAGGTAATGGATGATACTTCTATTGCTTTAGCAAAAGAGAATGGACTTCCTATAGCAGTGTGTAACATGTTTGAAAAAGGAAATCTTTTGGCAATCGTTAAAGGCGATAAGTCATTATGTTCTATTGTTAAATAGCGTCCAAATGAGCAAAGCACATCTTGGCTACGCTAACGCTGTGTTAACTTCAGCTCTTGGCTCATGTGATTAGTCACATTTTGATAGTTAAATAGAAAA
>JAKIUE010000040.1 GCA_021647715.1 Sulfurovum sp. | reverse complement strand
TCATTGGAGCTTAGTCCATCTGTCGCTAGTGTAAAAGGGAGTTTTAGGTTTTCTATAGGGAGTCTGCCTACCCCTAAGTATCTGTTAGACCGTGGACAGTGGGCTATAGAGTGTCCCATTTGTGATAGGTAGTCTAGTTCCACTTGATTGGCCTGTACGCAGTGGGTAAAGTGGGTAGGGTAGGTGTCGAAGGCGTACATGAACTCTTGTATATTGGTAACAGGAGTCTCTGTATTAAAGTACTTTTTAAAGAAGCCTTTAAGCTCTCCACCACCATGCTCTAGCCACTCACGTTCTGCCTGTGATTCTAAAAAATGGGCAGAGAGTGGAAACGTATGCTCTTTGGCGACATTGACAGCCTTTTGGAGGATGATAGGGTGTACCGAGTAAGGTGAGTGTATGGCGATAGCAGGAGTAATATGTGACTCGTTCTTACACGACATAGAGGCTTTTACTCGCTCCATAAAATCCCCATAAAGCATATCGGCATACTGTGCATTGGAGCCTATGAGTTCGTTGAAAAAGACTACCTTTTGAGGTGTCTTTTCACACACTTCTAGCTCATTCCCAAAGCTAGAAATAGCACCAAATGTGGTGATACCAGAACGTAACATCGCTTCACATTCTCCCATCATCATGTCATTATCACAATCGCTTACGAGATCTTCACGGTGTTCTATGACAGAGTCTAGCCATGGCATAAATGAGCCATATTTGAGTGAAGTTTTATTCGCAGAGAACTCTAGGTGCACATGGGTATTGATAAACCCAGGGTAGAGTACAGAGTTTGGCTCTGTTTTGATGATGGTAGCATCAGGGTATTTGGTCTCCAATACTTCTAATGTGCCTATGTCTTGTATGGTGTCTGTAAATGCTACGGCTTGATTATTTATATAGCCTTTGGTAGTGTAGATGTAGTCTGAAGTGATAATTTTCATTCTTATTGTGTCCTTGTATGATGTTAGTATTGTAACATGGAGCTGTCTAGATGTCAATAAGTGTAGATGTTAGGAGGCTGTAATACCTTTTTGGCTAGTATCACGTATTATGAATGAAGGATTTATTATGAAAACTGGAAAAGTACTGGCACTGTATATGACGATGCCTGACATGATGCGTGCAGGACACCGTATGAGTTGTGATGACATAGATTGTGATGAAGGCGGTATCATAGGAGATATGAATTATGAGTCTTCAGAAGAATATGTGATGATGTTGGTTTCTAAAAAAAGTTATGACCTTATAGAAGAGGCTGAACTGGTTATATCTGAAGGGGTGTTACTTGAAAATATCTATGTTGACATTGACCTTTATGGTTTAAAAAAAGGCGCATTAATAGAAATAGGTGAAGTGATACTAGAGGTGACAGGGCCTTGTGAAGCGTATGGCTATCTTTCTGCACTTTCTCCTGAGTTACCAGATGTACTAAGAGGAAATCGTGGATTATTTGTACGTCCTGTAGATGAAGGAAGACTCCTTGTAGGGGATGAAGTAAAAGTCTTGAAAGAAGCATAATATTTCTTAGTATATTAAACCAATTTTAGCTAAAATATGTTCAAATATAATAACAAGGTATAAAATGAAAATAGTAGTAATACAAGGTCCAAACTTGAATATGTTAGGTGTAAGAGAACAAAATATTTATGGGCCTATGAAGTTAGAAGACATCCATGGACAAATGAAAGCATTTTCTGAGCAAAACAAAAATGAAATAGAGTTTTTTCAGTCAAACTTAGAAGGTGAAATAGTAGATCGTATACAAGAGTGTTTGGGAGATGCAGATGGCATAATTATCAACCCCGCTGCATATACACATACCTCTATCGCTATACGTGATGCTATTTCTGCGGTACAATTACCTACGCTTGAAGTGCACCTTTCAAATATTTATCAAAGAGAAGAGTTTAGACATAAGTCACTTATAGCTCCTGTATGTGCAGGTCAAATTACAGGAATGGGACCCTTTGGTTATCATTTGGCTATGGTTGGTATGACTCAAATGCTTGCAGAAGTAGCAGCTATGAAAGAACAACAAGCTAAAGCACAAAAATAATGATATAGGCAGGGATTAAACCTGCCCCTACAAGGTACTTTATGAACTATATGCTTAAAGATGAAAATGCAATCTATTATGAATGTGGCTATAGCTGCGATAATGCACTCTATATTCGGTTAGAATCTTATGCATATTTTATAACGGATAGCCGTTACACAATAGATGCAGATAAAAATGTCATTGGGGCAGAAGTACGCATAAATGGTGATTTGTATGTTGAAGTAGTAAAGTTATTGAAAAAACATAAAGTTAAAAAAATCATCTTTGATCCTAAGGAATGGACGGTTGCTGGCTTTGAACGTGTACGTGAAAACAGTAAGGTGAAATTTAAGCCAGAGCTTGATTTTTCACATAAAAAACGTATCATCAAAAATGATGAAGAGTTGAAGATACTTGCAAAAGCTGTAAAACTGGGTGCGAAAGCGTTTAAACAGCTCTCTAAAGAGTTCATCAAAAATGGTTTTGGTAAAGATGAATATACTTTGACACATATGGCAAAAGGAATTTTTGGAGATTTTGGAAAGTATGAGCTTAGCTTTGATCCCATTGTAGCCATAAATAAAAATGCAGCCAGACCTCATGCCATGCCTACACCTACTGTGTTAAAAAAGGATGATTTACTTTTAGTAGATGCAGGACTAAAGTATAAGCGCTATTGCTCAGACCGCACACGTACTGTACATGCAGATAAAGGTTTGGTATTTGAAACAAAACAAAATTTTAAAGGTAAAAAGATTCAAAAAGCATATGATACAGTGCTAAAAGCCCATGATAATGCTATAGTAAAAGCTCGCTCAGGTATGAAAGCCAAGAAAGTAGATGCTCTTACACGAGACATAGTCGAAAAGGCTGGATTTGGAAAATATTATGTTCATAGTACAGGTCATGGAGTAGGGCTTGACATTCATGAAATGCCTTATATTTCGACTAAGTCAGATACTATCATAGAAGATGGCATGGTTTATACTATAGAGCCAGGTATTTATATACCAGATGAATTTGGTATACGGATAGAAGATATGGTTACAATGGTTGATGGTAAGGCAAAAGTGATGAGTGGAAATTAATCAAAGGATGCAAAGGTGGTAAAGAAAAAGAGTTTTGATGAGAAGTATACATTTCTTTACACACCACATTTTCCTTCTAGGGTAAAAAGCAAGGGTGAATATAAAGTTCTACTAGGTATTGGTGGAAATATAGGTGATACCTTAAGACGTTTTGAACATCTGTTTTGGTATTTTAAACGCTCAAAATTTGTGCATGTAGTTGAGAGTTCACCCATATTTAAAAACCCAGCATTTGGTTATGAGGCACAGGCAGATTTTTATAATGCTGTAGTTTTGATAGAAACAAAGCTTATGCCTAGAGCATTATTGCGTTATGTGTTACGTGTAGAAAAACTTTTTGGACGAAAACGTTCTTTTAAAGATGCACCACGTACACTTGATATTGATATATTATTTTATGAAGATATAGTGATGGATACAAAAGTACTCACTTTACCGCATCCAGCATGGAAGCGTAGAAGTTCGGTACTTATTCCTCTAGCTGCTATGAAAAACCGCATTTAAAAGGAAAAAAATGATAAATGAAACATTTGTTGCTTCGAGTCCTAAAGAAGCCTATGATCAAGCTGTAGAAAAGTATGGTGAAGACAATATTTCTCTGGCTGGTGCAAAACAAATTAAATATGATGATGGTGTATTACGTTGCGAAGTGATTATATCTGTCTCTGAAGATGCATTTAAAGAACGTACTTTTGGAGAAAATAGATTTGTATCAGATAAAGAGAATGAAGATGAAGCGTTACTTTCCGAGATTAGTGTGTTAAAAGAACAGTTAGAACTGCTAAAGGATGATATTTACCAAGATATTGAAAAAGATAATAGTATTATTGCTGAAGTTAAAAAGCTTTTTATTAAAAAGGGTATCTCTTCACAGTGGCTTGAAAGTACCTTCCAAACTTTAATAGGTACAGATATTATAGAAGACAGTGCTTTGTTAGCTTCTTATCTTATAGAAGAGATAGATGAAGCTTTAAAAATAAAAGAAGAAGACTTTTCTATCCCGAAGATTATGATGCTAGTGGGTCCTACTGGTGTAGGTAAAACAACTACCATCGCAAAACTTGCTGCAAGATATGCTTATTTATTAGATAAATCTTATAAAGTTGCTTTACTTAATTTAGACTCATACAAAGTAGGTGCTATCGAGCAACTAGAACATTATGCCAAAATCATGCAGGTTGAGCATATAAGTATAGACAGTACAGATAGTTTTCAAGAGAAATTAAAAGAGTTAGAAGGGTATGATGTAGTACTTGTAGATACTGCAGGAATGTCTCCTTATGACACACAAAAGTTTATACAAACTGTGGAGTATGTTAAAACAGAATCGATAAGAAAAATAGAGGTGAATTTAGTATTATCGGCTACTGTAAAATATGAAGATATGGAAGATATTTACGAGAACTTTTCATTTTTAAATTTAGATTCATTGATTATCTCAAAGTTTGATGAGACAAAACATTTTGGAACATTACTGAATTTTATGTTACTGTATAAACTTCCTATGAGTTACTTCTCCATAGGACAAGAAGTGCCAGATGATTTAATGTTTGCAGATAAAGAGTTTCTTTTAGAAAAATTTATAGGTGATATAGATGAAGGCTGAAACTCAAGCTGTACTTTTAGAAAAGATGATGAAAAATAAAAAAGTACATTCAGCGTATGAACTCATACTCCCTTTATTTACCGTAAAAAGCACTGATTTAAAAGATTTATCTATTAAAGATATTTTACTCGTAGGGTTAGATAGGATGGAGATAAGTGTTCTTTATAATGGACAATGTGCTAAAGTTAAGATGACTCATACTAATGATACTCTAATGTTAGAGATAGATTCCATAGGTGTGTGTCCATCCAAGAGTATTGAAAATGTTAAATCAGAAGTAGTGAAATGCTTGTTTGCAAATATTACCTTTGATACATTTACCTTAGGGGAGCAGTGCACTATAGATAAATTAGTGCTTGATACTTTTGAAATATTTATTCATGATGATGTAAAAATAGCTGAAGGAAAACTGGTTGAAGTTATGGATAAAATAGCTATAGAAATAACAAGGGTAATGAATGTCTAAAGGTAAAGTGCTCGTTGGTATGAGTGGAGGCGTAGACTCAACAGTTACAGCAATATTACTCCAAAAAGAGGGGTATGAGGTTGAAGGTGTGTATATGAAGCTACACCACAAACCTGGTTACCATGAAGAAAACTTTACTAAAGCTGAGCGTGTTGCAGCATATTTAGGTGTTAAGGTACACTTCCATGACCTCTCACAAGAATTTAAAGAAGTAGTGTATGACTATTTTGTTGAGGGCTACAAAGAGGGATTAACACCAAATCCTTGTGTCATGTGTAATCGCACTATAAAGTTTGGGAAAATGGTAGAATTTGCAGATTCTGTGGGGGCAGACTTTGTGGCTACTGGGCATTACATTAAATGTGATGGTGAGTTTATTTATATGGCAGAAGATCCCAATAAAGATCAGAGTTACTTTTTATGTGAAGTGAAAAAAGAAGTATTGCCTAGACTTATATTTCCATTAGGAACATGGGTAAAACCAGATGTTAAGGCGTTCGCTGCAAACATTGAAGTACTTAAAGATTTTGCTACGCAAGCAGAGAGTTCAGAAATCTGTTTTGTAGAAAATACCTATGATGAAGTCTTGGCAAAACATATGTCTATAGATATGCCGGGTGATGTGTTAGATACTGAAGGCAATATTGTAGGAAAACATAAGGGCTATATGCATTATACTGTTGGGAAACGTCGAGGTTTTACAGTGGATGGTGCACATGACCCACACTTTGTACTTGAAATGAATGCTCAAACCAATGAAATTGTAGTAGGTACTAAAGAGAAGCTAGAAGCCAATGCCTTTGAAGTAAAACAGATAAACCTTTTTAAAGACTTAACAGAGTTTGACTGCCATGTAAAAGTACGTTACCGTACACAAGCAGTACCTTGTCATGTTAAGATAGAAGAGGACAGAGCGTCAGTCACGCTTCATGAACCAGTATTTGGCTTAGCCAAAGGTCAAATAGCTGCTTTTTATGAGGGTGACAAGATGCTTGGTGGTGGGGTTATTTGTTAAGTTCATCTTTCTTTTTGAAGAATCTTTTTTTTATCTTTTTTTGCTTTTCTTCTTTAACCGAACGTATCCAAAGCCAGTTAAGTAAAAAGTAGATGAGTGTAGAAATGACAATAGAATAAAAAGCTGTTCCTACATAAAGTGGTATAAAAATATCGCTTATATTACTTGAAAACCAATCAATACTTAGCTCCATACCTTCGATACCTTCTTTTCCTAAAAGAAAGTTTCCAGTTATATATTCCATATAATACATAAACGGCATAGTAAAGGGATTAGATAGCCATACGATAATGATAGCTAGAGGTACATTAAAACGTATGAAGGGTGTGGTTGCAATGACTGCCAACATTTGCATAGGCATAGGTATAAAACCCCAAAAAAATCCTATGGCAACGCCTTTGGTAATCATTTTTCTATTGATGTTAAAATAGGCCCTTGGGAGTTTGTATTTTTCAAGTAAATGGTCAAATTTATCTTTTTTACTTGCAAGGTTTCTAAAGAATTTTCGCATTATTTAAGCCCATCATATTTTTTAAACTTTGTAAGTGTAATACTAGCTTGCTTTAAATCCCCTTTTTATCAACATTTGTGTAAAATACCTTTACAATTACTATAAGGTTTATAACTATGAGCGGATACATGCTTTTTTCTGGAACATCAAACCCTGAGCTAGCCAATGAGATAGCAACATACCTAGAAATGCCACTAAGTGAATCAACAATAAAACGTTTTTCAGATGGCGAAATTTCTGTGCAAATTTCAGAGTCAGTACGAGGGAAAGATGTTTTTATCATTCAACCCACTTCTGCACCTGCAAACTCAAATTTAATGGAACTGCTTATTATGACAGATGCACTTAAGCGGTCATCAGCTAAGTCTATTACGGCAGTTGTACCATACTATGGTTATGCTAGACAAGATAGAAAAGCAGCTCCACGAGTGCCTATTACTGCAAAACTGGTAGCAAACCTTATGGAGGTAGCAGGTATCACTCGTATGGTTACGGTGGATCTTCATGCTTCACAGATACAAGGTTTTTTTGATATCCCTGTAGATAATCTTTATGGGGCTATTTTGTTTATGGATTATATTAAGGCTAAAAACTTTAAAAATCCAGTCATTGCTTCTCCTGATATTGGTGGTGTGGCCCGTGCCCGTTACTTTGCTAAAAAGCTTGGACTAGATATGGTCATCGTAGACAAACGTCGTGAAAAAGCAAATGAATCTGAAGTGATGAATGTTATAGGTGAGGTAAAAGGGAAAGATATCATCCTTATAGATGATATGATAGATACTGCAGGTACTATGGTCAAAGGTGCACAAGCACTTAAAGACTTGGGAGCCAACTCTGTCATGGCTTGTTGTACACACCCTGTACTCTCAGGTCCTGCTTATGAGCGTATAGAAGAGGGAGCTTTAGATGAACTTGTGGTTGCAAATACCATTCCTATGACTAAAAGCTCTAAAAAGATTAAAATGCTTTCCACAGCTAGCATGCTTGGTGAAGTCATAAGACGGGTACATAATAATGAGAGTGTCAATTCACTCTTTGAATCAAACTCATAAGATAATAACTGTTAGGAAACAATTTGGCAAACAAAGTACCACAAAAGAATATACGTAACTTTTCTATCATCGCACATATAGACCATGGCAAATCAACACTTGCTGACCGTATTATACAAGAGTGTGGAGCAGTAACCGATAGACAGATGTCTGCACAAGTGATGGACACGATGGATATAGAAAAAGAACGAGGTATTACTATTAAAGCACAGTCTGTACGTTTGGATTATGCCAAAGATGGTGAGCATTACATCTTGAACCTCATAGATACCCCTGGTCACGTGGACTTTTCATATGAAGTGAGTCGTTCTTTGGCATCAAGCGATGGTGCACTGCTTATAGTAGATGCGGCTCAAGGTGTAGAAGCACAAACTATAGCCAATGTCTACATTGCTATAGAAAATGACCTAGAGCTACTTCCGGTAGTCAATAAAATAGACCTACCAGCTGCAGATCCCGATAGGGTATTGTCTGAGCTTGAAGAAGCCATAGGCATAGATGCAACAGAACACAACTTAGTATCTGCGAAGACTGGAGAAGGTGTAGCAGAGCTAGTAGATAGTATTGTAGCACGTATCCCTGCACCTGTCGGTGATGCAGATGCACCTCTTAAAGCCCTTATTTATGATTCTTGGTTTGATAACTATTTGGGTGCATTGGCACTTGTACGTGTATTTGATGGCAAAATTTCTAAAGGTCAAATGGCAAAAGTGATGGGTACTAAAGATGAACATCAAGTACTCAATCTTATGTATCCTAATCCTATTGCACCCGTAAAGACAGATGAGATACGCACAGGTGAGATAGGCATTGTTGTGATGGGACTTAAAACCGTGGATTCATTGAAGGTGGGTGATACAATTACTGACCATAAAAATCCCACTGCCGAACCTATAGATGGCTTTGAACCGGCAAAACCATTTGTATTTGCTGGGATTTATCCTATAGAGACTGACCGTTTTGAAGACCTACGTGATGCACTGAATAAACTTAAACTGAATGATTCTTCATTAAGTTTTGAGCCTGAGAGTTCTATGGCACTGGGTTCTGGGTTTAGAACAGGGTTTTTAGGGATGCTTCATATGGAAGTGATTAAAGAGCGTTTAGAGCGTGAGTTTAATTTAGAACTTATTGCTACTGCACCTACGGTTGTCTATAGAGTAGAGCAGACCAATGGAGATGAAATTGTTATTCAAAATCCTTCTGAACTTCCTGAACCACAAAAAATAGCAAAAATTTTTGAGCCCTATGTAAAAGCAACTATTCTCACACCGCAAGAGTACTTAGGTAACCTTATCAAGCTTCTTAATGACCGTCGTGGGGTACAGATAAAGATGGACTATTTGAATGAAACACGTGTGCTTTTGGAGTATGATATCCCTATGAACGAGATTGTATTAGATTTTTATGATAAGCTAAAGTCTATTACTAAGGGTTATGCAAGTTTTGATTATGAGCCTATAGGGTTTAGAGAGGGTGACTTGGTGAAGCTTGATATTCGTGTGGCTGGTGATGTGGTAGATTCACTCTCTATTATCGTTCCACGTGACAAGGCACGTACACGTGGGCTTGCATTTGTGGCACAACTCAAAGAACTTATTCCTAGGCAATTGTTTGAAGTAGCCATCCAAGCGAGTATTGGAAATGAAGTTATCGCACGTACGAATGTTAAGTCTATGGGTAAAAACGTTACTGCTAAGTGTTATGGTGGAGATATTACACGTAAAAGAAAGCTTCTTGAAAAACAAAAAGCTGGTAAAAAACGTATGAAGTCTATCGGAAAAGTACAAGTGCCACAAGAGGCTTTTATGGCTGTACTTAAGTTAGACAGTTAGGTTATTGATGATACTTATTCCCGTTGAACACGATGAAAAAACCATAGCGCAAGGCTTTAGGAAAGCAGACAAGTTTGTTTTTTTAGATCCTAAGAGTGGTATAGTTATTCAAGAGAATCATTTTAAAACAGATAAATCTGAAGTTTTTTTTCAAAACTTTGAAAAATATGCTGTGGATAGATTATATGTAAAAGGTATGGGATATAAAACGTATCTTAAATTAGAGGCTTTGGGGATTAAGGTATTTCTTATTTCTTTGGTAGAGTATTATACGCATATCGATCCTAACGAACTCATACAGCTTACACCAGATAATGCCAAAGAGTATTGTACTATGGGTCACCATAATAGAAAAGAAGCAGAGTAATGGGTTGGGAATTACATCTGCATATTGCTGCTGCCATTGCTTGGATAGGTGGAGGTTTTTTTATGTTTTTACTAGGGGTTAGCCTTAGAAAAAAAGAAGACCAAGATGCAGTTTATCCACGTATTGGTCCTATTTACGGTTATTTTGAGACGGGTGCTCTTATTGTATTACTCATCACTGGTTATACGATGATAAATAATAACGGACTACTCACTATTCTTTTTTCCAATGTTACTAATGAAGTGATAGAGGCATTGCGTATAAAGCTACAGATAGTGGCTGTTATTTTTTTACTTACGGTGATACATATGACCATTTCTATGATGACACTTCATAAAGTAAAAACACCTATGCAAAAACTTTTTTCTAAAGGTTCATCTATGGGAATATTTTTGCTTAATCTTGTAGTTTTACATTATGCTATGGTTTTGAGAGATATATTATAAAACCCTATAAAATAGGTGGAGACTTCATGAAAGAAGATAAAATAACCCGTGAAAATGTACGACTGTTTGTGATGCAGTTTTATGCAAAGGTTTTTAAAGATGAAATAGTGGGTCCTTTTTTTATTGCTGAACTCGGCGAAGATATAGAAAGTGAACATTGGGTAGAACACCTAGAAATTCTCGTTGGCTTTTGGACTGCTATTGCTTTTGGTACACCCAAATACACAAGACAGTTATTTTTACCACACACAAAGCTAGTCAATCTAAAAAAAGAAACTTTTGAGCGGTGGCTAAAGTTGTTTGATGAAACACAAGATGAAGTGTATGTAGAAAAAATTGCTGAAAAATTTAAAGAACGAGCACATATCATTGCAGGCAATTTTATGCGTAATTTAGCAATCACATAATTTATGCGTTGCTATGCTTGTGCTAAACTCTCATTATCCATCATTTGTGATGTATGCAAAAACCAACTCTTTAGGACAAATATAGGTACAAGAACTGTAGGTACACTAGACGTCATAAGCTTTTATAAATACTCCGCACTAGAAGCACTACTACTCACCAAGCACAAACCAGAGGGATACCGTATATATAAAGCTTTAGCGCACATGACGATGAAGCCTTTTATACATGAGTTTATAGAATCTGACGATAGGCAGATATATATAGTGGGTATAGATGAGTATGTAAAGAGTGGTTATTCTCATGTGGCACTACTCACAAGAGCGATGAAAACAAAATATTCAACACCACTACATAGTAGTTTAATGGCTAGAAATAGGGTGAAGTACTCAGGGAAAGATTTACAATTTAGACTCAATAACCCAAGGGAATTTATCTATAAAGGTAAATCAAATATTGATGTAATACTGGTAGATGATATCATCACCACAGGTATTACATTACAAGAGGCACAAAAAGTACTTATACAATCAGGAGTGAATGTACTTTTTGCACTCACCTTAGCAGATGTGGAAGAGTAGTATTTATTGTGCTAAAAGTTTTATAGCCTCTTCACGTACTGTTTGAGCTTCACGTATTACTTGTTGACGCTCTGTTTCTATACGTTTTATGTTTATATCTGTATTTAGTGTCTTTTCTCTTTCAGCAGAGACATTATTTACCTTTTTGATTTGTCCATTCTCTTTTGAAGATAGCGCTTCTTTTTTTAAGGGCTTTATTCTTTCGGTAGTCTCTTTTTTATTCTCTTGCGTGTTTGTATTTGGGACACTAGGGACAGAAGGTAGAGTAGGTGTAGTTGGTATACTTAGTATTTTTGTTGGTACGTCTACGGCTTTTGGTATGTTAGGTGTAGGGATAGCTTTAGGTTCTTCTATATTTAACTCTATTTTCTCACTTTGGGGTGTAGGTGTCTTGTTTTTTTCTATAGAGGTTGTTTGCTTTGTTGTGGTACTTTTTATAGGTGTTTGTATACTTGTCTCTGTTTTTTTAGGTATCTCAGGTATTTTTGGTTGTTTTATCTCTGATTTTACTTTATCTATTTTATTTTCAGACACAAGATGTGTAGTTTGATGTATTGTATGACTTTGTAGTGTATGTGCATCATGAGGGGTTTCATTTTTATCTTGTGATGGCTCAAGTATAAATGTATGTACCAATGTATATAAGAGTATGATACCTATAAGCCATACAAAAATATAAAAAATTTCTTTTTGTGTATTACTTTTGAACATTCTATAAATCCTTTGTTTTATATTTATTATATCTAAATAGCAGGGATGATTTTCTTTTGTGCTTTGGCATAACTTATGTAGGTAAGCCCCATACTACTAAAAAGATATTCCAAATTATATAAGAGGTTGTCATACCTCTTCTATCACCTTAGCATAAAACAGACCTGCTAGCACTGCACCAAAGATAGGTGCTACGATATATATCCATACATCAGCTACATTTCCTGATAGTAAAGCAGGGGCTATGCTACGAGCAGGGTTCATACTGGCTCCTGTGATGGGCCCTGCGAACATCGCTTCTACACCTACTGTAAATCCTATGGCAAGCCCTGCGAAGCTTTTGACCGCTTTGCCATGTACGGATGAGCCATAGATGACGAGCATCAGTATAAAGGTAAGTATGAGCTCAAATACAAAAGATTGATACCAGCTATCACGAGGTAGGGTAGCACCATAGTAAGCAAGTCTTGTACACTTTTGGACTCCTCTACAAAAAGTAGGGCAAGGGTAGCAATGGCTAATATGCCACCTATGATTTGATAGAGTATGTAGTTTACATTCAGTTCTTTATTGACTGTAAAGCTGATGGTCACAGCAGGGTTAAGATGTGCTCCACTTACATGCCCAAAGGTATAGATAATGGCAGAGACCACAAACCCAAAGACTAGGGGCAATCCCCACTTGTCTCATAGCACCCGTAAGGCTCTCCACCATGATAGCACCACACCCTGCAAATACGAGTATATACGTACCTACCAATTCAGCCAAATATTTTCTCATATTTGGATTAGTCATTGATCACTTTAGAGCGTGCAAGCGCAGCTTCAATCTCTTCTTTGCTTACATCCCCTGTGAGGTTTAGGTTTACTTCGCCGTCTTTACCTGAGACTTCCATATTGGTAATCTTCTCTTTGGTTTCATCTGTCATGCACTCACATGAGCCAGTGGCACAGTTTTCTACCATTTTAAGTATGTTTTGTTTTTGGACTTCACCTGTGAAAGCTATTTTCACACCTTCGCCAGTTTTAAATACATTTTTATTCATGGTTTTTTCTCCTAGTTTGAGTAGTTGTTTTATCTCTTTGCTACAGCATCGCTTGTTTGGATTGACTACGGCACACTCATCACCTGTACAAGCTGTGGTACTCTCTTTGATGGCTTTGAGTGTGGTGTTTCCATTTTTTATGGCATCAATTATGGTCTTTTTATCTACCTTGGTACAATAGCATATGAGGTCGTCATCACTTAGTGTGGTGACATCTGCATAGTCTTTTTTTGTGCTACTAAATATCATGATAATTCTACCATAATTTTGGGTAATAATGTCTCCTCTATCTCTACATACGTCTCTTCAAACGCAGAAAAATCCTTGCCATCAGGGTCTTCAAACCCTACATGTATAGTCTTCACTGGCTTAGGAAACATAGGGCAGGTCTCTTGTGCATGTCCACATACAGTCACTACTAAGTCATAGTCATTGTCTATGACTGTATCTAGTGTTTTAGAGTGATAATCTTCTTTCCAAATGCCTCTGTCTTCTAAAAGCTTCTTGGCATTAGGATTTACATGACCAGATGCCTTCACACCAGAACTCTCAGCCTCTACACCATCAAGCTCAGCGTTAATGAGTGCTTCTGCGATGATACTTCTGCATGAGTTACCCGTGCAGAGAATGAGGACTTTTTTCATAGGGTTCCTTTGATTGATGAAGGATTATAGCGTGATTTGTATCATATATCAAGATATATTGATATAATTAATTGTTTGAATAATATTTTGAAGATAATCCAAGTTCTAAAATTCTTACAATTTTCCCCCGTGCAACTGTCCTACTCCCTTCTCTAATTAAAAACTCCATCCCTTTAAAAACTTTATTAATATGTTCTTGAGGTGACATAAAGGTAAGAAATGCTTTGACCGTATCACCTGGGTATATTTTTGTATCTATATCAGGATATTGATGATCTGCAACCCAATCTCTCTTATTATAATAAAATTGAGGACGATAAATAGTATTCTTAGTAATAGGTGTAGTTCTTCCACCTTCTTCGGGAAGTAAAAAATATAGTTCAACTTCAATATCTTTAAATCTTTTCATTATTTACAAGATCCTTTAAACTCAGGCACCAACATATCCAAATAAGAAACCTCTTTCAAAATATCTTGTCGGAAAGTGTCCATAGGGGAGCGTATAGAGTAGTATGCCCAGCGTCCTTTGCGTTCTACGCGTAGGAAGCCTGCCTCTTTGAGTATCTTGAGGTGACGAGAGATGCGGGACTGTATCATCCCGAAGGATGCTTCTATGTCGCAGACACATACTGCACCGTTGATATCTATAAAGCGTAGTATGGTGAGTCTGGTCTCATCCTTGAGGGCACCGATGGTTTGTAGAAAGTTTTTCATGAAGGTAGTGTAGCGTAAAAATGGTTATCTATCAATATAGCTTGATGTGTAGGCTAGTAGTACAGCTAACAGAGTGAGGTTAATAAATATTGTTATAAAAAATATGATTTTAAAGACTCTTTTTTGGGTTTTATGACGTATATATTTTTGTGCTATCACTGCACCTATCCAACCACCTAGTAGAGAAAGTAAGTGCAGTGTCTTTTCGGAAACTCTCCAACTATTTGAAAGAGATGCATTTTTGTCTTTTTTATACATAAAAAAAGTAATCAACCCAAGTATAACATAATAGACAAGTACAGCACTAGGTAAGAGTTTTGTCCATACTAAGGCAAGAAGTGCCAGAGTAAAGAGCAGTGTAAAGAGAATCATATCTTTTTATGCGTAAAGAGTAAAAACAACCCAAGTGATATAGCTGAAACCATGATGATAGACGCACCAGAAGTAAGGTCATAGGTATATGAGAGCCACAAGCCTATAAGGGTAAAGAGTGTGGCAATGGCTCCTGAGAGGAACATCATAGAAAAAAGACTTTTTGAGAGTTTTTCTGCGATGTAGACAGGGATGGTGAGCATGGCAATGACTAAGATAAGACCTACTACTTTGATGGCTATGACAACTGTAAGTGCAGAAAGCACAAGTATAAGTGTATAAAAAAACTGTACATTTACACCCCGTAGACTGGCATACTCTGAATCATAAGAGACTGCCAGTATATCACGGTAACGTAATGTGACAATCGCCACTATGAGAACCAGTAGAACAGCCATAAAATACAAGTCTTGGGTACTTACAGCCAGTATACTTCCAAAGAGATAGCTCATAAGATCTACATTGTACCCAGGGGTAAGATCTACAAATATCACACCTATCGCCATACCTACTGCCCAGATGAGTCCTATGAACGTGTCCATACGGTGACGCTTTTTGAGGGTAAGGGCTGCTATGAGTAGTGCAGCTCCCACGGCAAAGAGTGATGCACCTAGAAAGATAGGTAGACCAAAGTACACAGCAAGTCCGATGCCTCCATAGGAAGTGTGTGCAATGCCACCTGCTAAAAATACCATACGGTTTACCACGATGAGAGAACCTATGATACCTGCTGCGAAGCTAACGAGAATACCTGCGAGTAGGGCATGTTGTATAAATTCGAACTGTAAGGCTTCTATGATGGACTCTATCATGGTTTTAAACTCCACTTTGGACTTTCATCTTCACAGGTGTCACAGTTTTGAGCACCTAACATTTGTAGCAGTTCTATTTCACAAAAATGCTCTTTGTTACCATGGGTATGAAAGGTAGAGTGCTTATCTGAAATATCATGGAAGG
This sequence comes from Sulfurovum sp., assembly GCA_021647715.1. Classification (GTDB taxonomy): domain Bacteria; phylum Campylobacterota; class Campylobacteria; order Campylobacterales; family Sulfurovaceae; genus Sulfurovum. The sequence goes on along the minus strand of JAKIUE010000040.1, from coordinate 4,041 downwards.
AGAGTGTTCTGTTCACATGTGCAGCTTTGGTGGCGTATTCTAAAATAACAGAGATGTCATGACTTACTACGATGATAGTCATGTGTTTGTTTAATGCTCTAAGTAATTCATAAATTTCACGTTGCCCCGTGATATCTATGCTTGAAGTGGGCTCATCAAGTATGAGAATGCGTGGGTGAGCACATAATGCACGTGCTATCATTACGCGTTGTCTTTGTCCCCCAGAGAGTGAACCTATTTTAGTTTGTGCAAAGTCTGCCATACTCACTTGTTTTAAGGCGCCCATGGCACAGAGCATTTCATCTTTACCATAACCAAAAAGAGGGCGTTTTCCATCTACATGTCCCATCATGACTACCTCTATGACTTTGATTGGGAAATCAGTATTGACATTGGTATTTTGTGGAACATAGCCTATTTGCGTAAGGCTTTGTTTAGGCTTTTTCTCTAGTACTTTAATGGTACCTTTTTTGCTATCATGTATGCCAAGTATGAGTTTGAGTAATGTAGATTTTCCTCCCCCATTAGGGCCTATGATAGCAAGGAAATCTTTCTCTTCTACGTTTAGTTCTATATTTTCAAGTACAGGCTGTTTTTCATAACCAAAAGTGAGGTTATGTATCTCTATGACAGGCATTTACTCTTTTCCTGTAATGGCTTTAGTGATGTTTATGAGATTCTCTGCCCAGTTAGGTGCCATAGGGCTTACTTTAAGCACGGGTATCTGTAGCTCTTTTGCTATGATTTTAGCAGATTTATCAGAGAACTCTGGCTGGGTAAATATAGCATGTACTTTTTCTTTTTTCGCTTTTTTGATAAGTTTTATAAGTGCTTTTGGTTTAGGGGATTTCCCTTCTACTTCAACAGCAATTTGTTTCAGGTTATACGCTTTAGCAAAATATCCCCATGAAGGATGAAATACCATAAACGAACGTCTATCTTTGATAGTAGAGAGTAGGGCTTTTATCTTGGTATCAGTCTCTTCTATGGAGCTCAAAAATACCTTTAAATTCTTTTTATAATACGCAGTATGGTTTACATCATATTTTTGGAGTGCCTCAAAGATATTTTGAGCGATGATTTTTACATTGTGTGGTGATGTCCATACATGTGGGTCATTTCCTTCATGGTCATGGTGATCTTCATGTTGATGTTTTTCCTGTGTATGAGCTTCTTCCGTATGACGCTCTTTTTGCATAGATATTTTTTCTATGCCCTTTGTTACATCTATCGTATGCATCTGTTCGTTATGAGCTTGAAACTTAGGAAGCCAAACATGCTCAAACTCAACATCTATGGACAAATAGAGGTTGGTTTTTGAGAGTGCTATCATTTGTGAAGGTTTTGGTTCATAGGTATGTGGAGATTCTCCTGGTTGTACCATAAGCGTCACATCTACTTTGTCTCCACCGATAGCCTTAATGAATGTTTGCTGAGGAAGAATACTTACTACAACATTGATATTGGCATATATGTATGTGCCAGTGAATAGGAATATAAAAAATAATTTATGCATAAATGGATTATATCGAAATTGTATGATATCTAACTATAAGATACTTTGTTATAAAATGAAAATCAAATATGTTCTGAGGTAAAAAGGGGTAAAAAATGGTAGAGATTAATAGAAGAAAAAGTGATAGTATTGCATTTCATGAAGATGAAGTGAAGTTGGCAAAAAATGCTATGGATAAATTGAGAACAACCATAGAGTTTTTCTATTATCTTATGGATTACAGAGAAAAAGATTCTTTTACAATGATTATGATATCTGCAGAAGATCTATTGCTTCGTGTGCCACTTAAAAAATGGAAAAGACAATCAGATGTGCTTATTGAGATTGATAGGGAACTTAATGTTTATGTGCTTATATCTCAATCTACAGATAGTGATGGCGGAAAAAGGTTTGCGGAAATTTTACTTTCAAATATAGATATGAATGGTGGTGAGGGTACGTATTGTGTTGAAACAGATATTACATCTACTGAGCATTCTATTCAAGAAGTTATTTTTAAAATAGTAGAAAAATATATTAGTATTAAACAAGAAAAGAAATCTGATAAAGTACATATCGCTTATATAAATGAAGATGATATACCTGAGGAAGAAGAGATCAATTATTTGACAGATTAAATGATAAAATAGATATATTTTAAACAAATTGATATATATAACTTATAGTTAACTCACTATTTATCTTTATCATGTATAATCAGGATACTAAATAATATTAGGATTATATATGTTATCTTCTGTAGATAAAAAAAATACAAGTTCATGCTTCTCACGTTTCTTTGTGATACTTTTTATACCATTTCTCTTTTTATTAGGTTTGGTGTTAGCTTATTTTGGTGTACTCTCTTTAAAAGTAGAATTACATACTTTAATTATTATTACATTTATATTTATTACGTTTAGTTTTTTTGTAAAACATAATGCAAGTTATAGTGCATGCCATATGAAAGGTACCTTTTCTCATATGGAAGATGATTTACATTATGCATTAAAGAGTAATGCTTTAACTATTATGGGTAAAACAAAGTCTACATTGCATGTAAAAGAGTTTATTGCTGAATATTATAATGATATACGCAATGATAATTTTGCTCGTGTAGCATCATCTGTATTTCCTATGCTTGGTATTTTGGGAACATTTATTGCTATTGCAGGTTCAATGCCAGACTTTAGTGCACAAAATACAGAATCTTTAGACCATGAAATATCTGTACTTTTATCAGGTATTGGTACCGCTTTTTATGCATCAATCTATGGGATTATGCTCTCTTTATTGTGGACATATTTTGAGAAAAGAGGATTAGCAAAGATAGATAAACAGATACTTGAACTAGAAAAAATATATGGCTCTCGTGTGTGGCAAAAGTTTGAGTTACTTAAGCATGAACACATGCGTAGTGAGTTAAAAGATCAAGAGATTGTTCAGACACTTAAAGAAACATTCAATATGGACTTTATCAAAGAACTCAACAATCAGTATCTTCAAAACTTTAGTAAAATTATGGAAGATACAAGTAGTCACTTTACTGAGTTAACTGCACATTTGCAAGAGGCTTCGACTGAGCTAAAAGAGAGTTTGGAGTATATTCAGCATAAAGGAAAAACTGTGCAAGCAGTGGCTACGATGCAAGAGAGTATTGAAGGTTTTAATACCAATGCCTTAAATTTACAAAAGAGTATGGAACGTTTTGATGGTTCTGTTGATCATACGTTTGATACCATTGATAAAGAATTAAGTGTTGCTGTGGATAAACTATCTACATTTGCACGTATTATTTCTGAACAAAACCAACTTATACTTAACAATATGGCAACATTTAAGAAACAAGAAAAAGAAGAGAACTAGTATATGTTTAGTGAAGATAAAAGTGATGCAGATAGTAATTTTTGGATATCTTATGCTGACCTCATGGCAGGACTTCTTTTTGTCTTTATTTTACTCATTGGTACGATAATTTCGAAATCTGTTATTACTAAGTCTGTGTTGCATGATAAAGAGAACTCTTTGAAAAAAAGTCTTTTAACTATAGACAAGAAAGAGAGTTATATTTTAGAAAAAGATAGATTGATAGCTGAGTTAAAATCTGATTTAATAAAGAATAAAAAAGAGTTAAGAGAAAAAGAAAAATCAATAGAAAAACAAAATGTTGAACTCACTAAAACTAAAGTCATGTTAACTGAGAATGAGAGAGTAGTTAAATTGAAGCTTTCTGAAATATCTGAATTAAATAAAAAGTTGCTTCTTGCCAATAAAAATATTGATACATTAAATAAAAAAGTAGTTATTGTCCAAACAATGTTAGACAAAAATGTCAGTGAACAAGTAGATATTGCAAATAAGTTAAAAGCGTATGAAGATAAGGTCTTGATACTTTCTAATGCGTTAACTACAGAGAAAGAACAGGTAAAACTTAAAGATGAAAAACTCTTAGCACTTTTATCTACAATGGATACAGAAAAAACAAAATATGATCAATTGGTTGAAAATCTACAAAAACAAAAACAAAAAATAAAAAGACTTACAGG
>JAKIUE010000039.1 GCA_021647715.1 Sulfurovum sp. | reverse complement strand
ACACTTCCAGATGAGATGAGAGCAGGGGGACGTGTACCACTTATCATCGGTAAAGGTCTTACTGTAAAAGCAAGAGAAGCTCTTGGTATGGATGCAGGAGACATTTTCATGACTCCAGACGTACCTGCTGATAATGGTAAAGGCTTTACGCTTGCACAAAAGATGGTAGGAAAAGCTGCTGGTATAGAGGGTGTTAAACCAGGTGTTTACTCTGAGCCAGTATGTACAACAGTTGGTTCACAAGATACCACCGGTGCTATGACAAGAGATGAAGTCAAAGACCTTGCAGCACTTAGCTTTGGTGCTGACTTTGTGTTACAGTCATTTTGTCATACATCTGCTTACCCAAAACCTGCAGATGTGATACTCCAACATACACTACCAGACTTTATGGTAGAAAGAAAAGGGTTTACACTTAGACCAGGTGATGGTGTTATTCACTCATGGTTGAACCGTATGTGTCTTCCAGATACTGTAGGTACGGGTGCAGATAGTCATACAAGATTCCCTATTGGTATGTCATTCCCTGCGGGTTCTGGGCTTGTTGCCTTTGCAGCAGTAACAGGTATGATGCCTCTTACTATGCCTGAATCAGTACTTGTACGTTTCTCAGGAGAGTTACAACCAGGTATCACGCTACGTGATATGGTAAATGCTATTCCTCATCAAGCGATTAAAGATGGTCTTTTAACGGTTGAAAAAGCTGGTAAGAAAAACATCTTTGCAGGACGTATTTTAGAGATTGAAGGTCTTGAAGATCTTAAATGTGAGCAAGCATTTGAACTGTCCGATGCATCTGCAGAGCGTTCAGCAGCTGCTTGTACCGTAAATCTTAATAAAGAGCCTATCATAGAGTACCTAGAATCTAACGTAGCACTTATTGAAGAGCTTATTGCTCAAGGCTATGAAGATAAAGCAACACTTGAAAGACGTGCACAAAAGATGAGAGACTGGATAGCAAACCCAGTACTTCTTGAAGCAGATAAAGATGCAGAATATGCAGCTATCATCGAGATAAACATGTCTGAGATTAAAGAGCCAATCGTTGCCTGTCCAAATGATCCAGATGATGTTAAAACGCTAACAGAGGTTGCTGAAGCTGGACTTAGAGTAGAGATGGATGAAGTATTTATTGGTTCATGTATGACCAACATTGGTCTTTTCCGTGCGAATGCAGAAGTACTACGTGGTGAAGGTCCAGTTGAGACGAAGCTATGGGTATGTCCTCCTACTAAAATGGATGAGAAAACACTTCAAGAAGAAGGATACTACTCAGTATGGGGAATGGCTGGAGCACGTATAGAGCCTCCAGGATGTTCTTTATGTATGGGTAACCAAGCAGCTGTGAAGCAAAATGCATGGGTATTCTCTACAAGTACAAGAAACTTTGACAACAGACTAGGTAAAGGAAGTCAAGTGTATCTTGGGTCTGCAGAACTTGCAGCCGTTGTTGCACTTAAAGGTAGACTCCCATCTGCATCTGAGTACTTAGAAATCGTACAAAACAAAATCAAACCAGAGATGACAGATGACATCTATAAATACCTAAACTTCAGCAAAGTTTCTAAAGAAGAACTTGTTGCAATGGTTGAGTAATCTATTAAAACATCAAATATTTTCACTCTTTTTTTAAAGAGTGAAAATACTCTTCTTCTATACATTTTCACACAATTCACACACAATATTATTGTTAAATAACTCTTAGATTAGTGTATCTAATCAATCTATTTTATCTAAGGAAAAACAATGAAAAAAATAATATTACTCTCTGCTGTGGTAGCGACAAGTCTCTTTGCAGACATGATGACAGGTGTAGCAAAAGATGTTGCCGTATCTAAAGCTAAAAGCGAAGCAAAATCTGCTGTTGTTGAACAAGTCGCAGGTGATGATGCTGTTAAAAAGACAGTGGTTGAAAAAGCTGCAGACAAACTTGTCGGCAAAGAAGACCCAGTAGACAAAATGAAAGCATCTGCAGTTGATAGTGTCATGGGAAATAAATCTTCAGAAACAAATGTAAAGAGTCCAGCTACCAATAGCGTAATAGACACTGCAACAAAAGGTGCCTCAACAGAAACATCTATTAAAGATAAAGCAGTGGATATGGCTGCAGAAAAAGCTGTTGGTTCAAACCCTATCAAAAAAGAAGTTGCAAAAAAAGCAATTGATTCTGCACTATAAAGAGAGATAATCTTCATTTTATGCAAACGAAGATTTTAAAACTGTATAGGATACTACCAAGTAAATTACTTTAGATTATATTATGATATAATATAATTATATAAAATTAAAGGAGTTTACTATGGGTATGTTAATGATTTCAATTGCTATAGGTTATTTTGTTGGGTTTGCTATTTTCCTCTGGATGGAAGAGATGTCATTGAAAGATGCAGATTTTTCAGATATGAAAGATGTTTTTTCTGAAGAAATCAAATTCGATGAGTGTAGTAGTAAGTTTAGCACAGTTAAATACATGTTGATATTTGGTATTCTTGTTACTATTTTAGCAGTATTAGTGGGTACATATTTAATGCCTCAGCCACTAGAACTTACATCAATACTTGCATATATGTTAATCCCCTCAGCGATTGGATCATTAATTATTTTACTAGTGAAGTGGAGATTTCAACCCTTTATTAAATTTGTCTCTTCTTTCTTATTTGGTGCAGGGTATATGGTAGCTTCAGGATTAGGACTTGGTATAGTTTATGTACTTAGTCATAATCTTTTGTAAAGATTTCTTTAAATCTCTGAGGTATACGACAAGGTTTCCCCTTGTCAATAAATACTAGTACAATCTCCATGCTAAAGCATTTTTCTTTTTCTTTCCACACTTCTTGTAGCAGTATAATGGATGAATTTTTAATGTTTACTATAGTGCTACGTACTTCTAACATGTCACCTAACACAGCTGTTGCTAAAAATGAGGCTTTAATATCACGTACTACAAATCCGCTACTATCTCCAAGTGTTGGTAACATATTTTGTTCAAAAAAAACTTCAGAACGTGCTCTTTCACAGTACTTGATATAGTTTGTATGATATACAATCCCACCAGCATCTGTATCTTCATAATAGACTCTTATATTCATAGTTTAAAGCCTTAGTAGTTATTGAATTATTATATCTAATTGATACATTAAATACATTATAAGAAGTTTGACTTTTTTTGACATAATTATATTAAAATCCTATTTATGAATGAACATAAATTTTATTATTTTTTACATATACAAATATTATTACTAATCGTATGGTCTTTATTGACAGGGCTAGGATATACAATACTATGTTATGTTTTTGACATGGCACCATTTACACTTATTTGGTTTGGGGCAATTATAGCAGTGAGTGCTTGGGGATGGGAACTTTACCGACAATTCAAATATGTAACTATTAACAAAAAAAAATTAAAAAAATGGTATCAATATGTTCAACTGTTTATATATAGTATATTTGGATTGTGGACTGTACTATTTATATTGTATTCTGACATTACAGAACATAATTTAAATCAAGTAACCGTTTTAATTCAGGTTACTGCTTCTATTCTTGCTGCAACATTTCTTTTTTCAGATAAAAAACTTTTCATACCAGTTTTACTTATTTTAATTTATCCCCTGGTTGTATATTTCATAAATTTAGATGAAACCAAAGGGTATTTTTTAGCTTTTTTTACTTTAGCATTATTGGGATTCTTACTTTATGCCTCAAACAATGGATATAAACTTATTCAACAAATTTTTCATCAAGCACAACAAGACTCATTAACAGGACTCTATAATCGTCGACATTTTATGGAAAATTTAGATCAATTATTAAAAACATTAAAAGAGTCAAAAAAGTTTTCATTTATTTTACTCATTGATTTGGATCATTTTAAAAATATTAATGATACGTTAGGGCATGATGTTGGCGACAAGCTATTATGTGAAATATCTAATCGTTTAAATACATTTTGTGGAGATTCTAAGCATGTTGCTAGACTAGGGGGTGATGAGTTTATGATAACAAGTTACCCCTACGATAATTATGATGAATGTCTAAAGAGTGCAGATATATTTTCACATGAAATCGGACGGTTACTTAAAGAAATGTATGTAATAGACTTCAATCATATACATATTTCTGTAAGTATAGGTGTAAAGTTATTAGATAGCACACTATCAAATTCGATACAAGTAGTTAAAGAAGCAGATATAGCAATGTATGAAGTTAAATCTTCAGGGCGTGATGGTGTGGTAAATTTTAACAAGGCTCTATCTTCTAAAATAAGCAATACACTTGAAATGGAAAGAAAACTTTATTTTGCACTCGAACATGATGAAATAGAACTTTATTATCAACCTCAAGTGAATAAAGATGGATTGATATGTGGATGTGAAGTATTAACACGTTGGTATAATCCAGACTTAGGCATGGTAGCGCCTTTGGAATTTATTAAAATTGCAGAAAAGACAGGTCTTATCATTGATTTGGGTAATTATATTTTGGAAGAATCGTTTAAATCATTGCAAACATGGGAAAAGAAAGAACATTCACTGGAACAACTTTCTATCAATATTAGTGTTAAACAACTATTACATGAAAGTTTTATAAAACGTATAGAATATTTATTCAATAAATATCTTAGTGAAAAATCACAACATAAAATTGTATTTGAAATTACAGAAACATTGCTTGCTGAAGATATCCATAATGTTATTTCAATAATGAAAAAGGTTAAAAACCTTGGTATACAATTTTCTTTAGATGACTTTGGTACAGGATACTCTTCTTTAAATTATGTGAGAGAAATACCAATAGATGAACTAAAAATAGATAAATCTTTTGTGAGGACTTTAGGGGAGAATAAATCTGATGAAATGATGCTGAAAACTATATTTACATTGGCAGATATATTTAATTTACGTGTTGTAGCAGAAGGGATAGAAACAGATACACAATTTGAAATTTTAAAAGCACACAATTGTAATCTTTTTCAAGGATATTACTTCGATAAACCATTAAAAAAAGATGACTTTGAGATAAAACTATTTAAACAAAAAGTTAAAAAAGTAAAGATTGAAATGGGTAAAAAGAAAATATTAAATAAAAAACATATAGGATAGTTTTAGAAAAATAAGGCGTATGATGTTTTCCTGTGTAATGATTTTAATCAAGTAATCTCTAAAGTAGTTTTTAAATCATTATTTCAGGTGAATTTATTGAATAGAATTTGCTATCAGATGGATAGCTACTCCATAATTTGTCGAATTATTATACCGTGTGAGTACTCTAAAATTTTGACCTCCTAGCCATACATCATCATGGGTTTTATTACGAGTTTTGAGTAAATAAGCTTTTGAATAGGGAAAAGGTTTAAGTGACTTTACTCCAGCTTTACTGATAGTCGATAGGTTTAACATGCGTTTACGGGATGTCTTAAGACGTGTAAAACGTTTACCACCTTTATAGCTAGCAGGAACTGCAGTGATGGCATTTTTTGACCATTTATGTTTATGCATAAATTTAGCAATAGACCCGATACAATCTTCTATATCCCAGACACTAGCACCATCACCATCAAAATCATAATTGAATTTCCGTGCTATGGATGGTAGTTGTTGAACACAACCCATGGCTCCTGCAAATGAACCTTCTAGTTTTGTGATGTCGTGACCTTTGTCTCTTGCAAATAAAAAGAGGTGTTTCATTTCACTTTTAAAAAGTCTCTTCATACGATTAGGGTGGAAGGCCAAGGTAGCAAGTGCATCAAGTATATTATAGTCTCCAGTATACGTACCAAACTGGCTCTCTACACCTAAGAAACCCACAATATAGTTCATGTCTACCTTGTAGTGTCTTTCAGCTTTTTTAAGGGTTTTAAAATGGTCTTTTTTAAATTGTCTTGCTTTTGCAAAGGTTTTTTCATTGACTACATTACGTTTAAAGCGTTCCCATGAACCTACCGTCGTGTTGGGTCTAAATTTTCCACTATATCGTGCTAAAGTATCTCTATCTAGTTTTGCATGTTTAAGTACAGAGGTTACATAGCTACGTTTAAAATGATATTTATTAACCATAGTATTGATAAATATTTGTACTTCTTTTTTTACTAAAAAATTATATGTTACGGGAGGTCTGTCAGTATTTGACATGAGCATGATGGGTATGAATAATCCGAGTAATAATAGTTTTAATCTGTTCAATTTAATCCTTGATATTTTTTAGTATTAGTACGCTGTCACGGTAAATAGGCTCATCTATAAATCCATAATTTTCATCCATGAATCCATTGATACCTTTAGCTGAGTGTGCTTCAAAGGAAGTTTTAATATGTTTGGCTCTTTCTATCTCACTTGAATGAGTAGAAAATATTTCATTTGCAATGCTCACCTGTTTCGGACCCATACATGCTTTAGAGTTAAATCCCATCATTTTTTCATGTTTACACCATGCTTCAAATGTTTGCGTGTCAGTATAGTCTTGGAACATAAAACTTATGGGGTGTATACCTACTGTTTTTGCATCTACTAAAAATTTTGAAAGTATATAGTCTATAGTAGGATTATTTTGTGTAACAATAGACTGTGGAAGTCCTAAAGAGGTGAGTAAGTCAAGTATACCAAGGTTTGCAGTAGTCAAACGAGAATCTATACGTAGTTTTGAGAGGTTTTCAAAAGCTTCTTTTGTTTCTAAGGAGATATGTAATTCTTTATTTTGATCTAGAAGTGTAAGTGCTTGGGCTATTTGTTCTTTATTTTTTATTTTTGCAACACGTACGGCATCAAATGAAAAATCATTTAAAAACTTTATTTCTTCTTCCCCTCCATCATGCAGTGGGTTAGTACGCACAATTATAAAACTTTTTGAATGTTTCATATAAGAGAGAAAAATTGCGATGTTTCGTAGGGCTTCTTTTTTTCGGCTTGGAGCAATAGCATCTTCAAGGTTAAGTGTAATCATATCAGCATTACTCTCATCCATTCTGTTTAAGTGCCCCAGTTTTAGAGGGTTTAGCATCATATTTGAGCGTTTTTGGTTATGGCTACAGGGTTTTTTTCTTTCCTTACCAAATGTCTCTGGGAGTGTGTCAAGTTTATTAAATATCATAGAGTATAATAGCAGAATAATTTTTAAGGAAATACCGTGAAAACATTATTTTATATCTTTCTTACGACGACACTTTTATTGGCACGTTTTGACGCTACACCATCGAAGACATGTGAAGCATTCAACAATATGAAACATTCAAAAAATACAAACCACATTGTACTAAATACGTCAAGAAAATACACAGTATTAAAATCGCATAAGGGGCAAAAACTCATTTTAATAAAAGGCGTGAATCCTGCTCAAAGATGGGTAGATGAAGATTGTTTTAGCGGAAAGAAGAAAGAAGCAGGTGAGTCTATGGAATCTATGCAGATAGAACTAGCACGATTAGAAAAAGAAATGGGAAAAACATTAAGAAAAAGTGAAAAAACAGTACATGTATCTAAACAAAACCTATTGGCATTAAGCTGGCATAATGCTTTTTGTGAAACACACCGTTATAAAAAAGAGTGTAAAAGAGGGATTACTTCACTATTTGGTTCCCGTAGTCATGAAGAGCAGTTCGTACTTCATGGACTTTGGCCACAGCCTCGTAACAATGTTTATTGTAATGTGAGTAAAAAAAACATCTCTTTAGATAAGAGAAAACGCTGGAGAGATTTACCCTCATTAGGTCTTGATAGTGACACAAAAGAAAAACTCTCTAAAGCTATGCCAGGTTTTGCATCTGCTTTACATAAACATGAATGGATAAAACATGGAACTTGTTATGGTACAGATGCAAATATCTATTATACAAAGGCTGTCTCATTGTTAGAACAGTTTAATAACTCTTCTGTCGCAGCTTTTTTTAAAATAAGCAAAGGTAAACGTGTTACCTTAACCCAAATAAAAAAGATAGCCCAAAAAGAATTTGGCAAAGGTGCTGCAAAGAGTATCGCTATTCAATGTAAGGGTGGGTTGATTACGGAACTATGGTTACAGTTAGGAGATGGTAGTGAAAACTTAGCTACGTTACTTAAAAAAGGAAAAAAGCTTTATAGTCGCTGTAAAAGTGGACGTATAGACAAGGCTGGTTTTACTAAAGAAACTGGCACCAAGGCTGGTTTTGGCAGATAAACTTGAGGTTATTGAAACACTTAAACACACCAATGTATTTCTCACTGGTGGAGCAGGGGTTGGAAAATCATATATAACCAATGAAGTCATCAGTGATTACCGTAAAAGAGCTAAACAGGTAGTTTCATTAGGTTCTACAGGGGTATCTGCTGTAAATATAGGTGGATTTACTGTGCATAGTTTTTTTGTTTTTGGTATCTCCTCTAATTTTGATGAGCTTAACCAAAGTGATAAGCGGGCTAAAAAACGCTTGAGTGATTTGAAAAAATTACTCAAGGCCACTGATCTTATTATTATCGATGAAATTTCGATGGTGAGTTCTGATTTGTTAGATATGATAGCCTATAGGTTAAACAACTATGGGTACTTGGGAAAAGTTCTTTTTGTGGGAGATTTTTTTCAGTTACCTCCTGTGCAAAAACAAAGTAAAAAGGATGTTTTTGGTGAAAAACTCTATGCTTTTGAATCTTTGGCATGGGAACGTTTTGAATTAATGGTTATAGAACTCACTCAAATGAAAAGAACGACTGATGCAGAGTTTACACACATACTTTCTAAAGTACGTAAAGGTATGTGTGATGAAGAAGTTGTGGCGTATATGCTAAGGCTATGGAATAATGAGAAGATGGAAAAACCCCCTACCTATCTTTATGGTAGGAACCTTGAAGTGGAACAAACAAATAGGGCTAAAATAAACGAACTTGAAAGTGAAGAGACTATACTTTTTGCTAACGTAGAGATGTTTGGTTCTGTACATGAAAAAAAACTAGCTTCTTGGAAATCTATGCTTCCTATTAGTGAGCAACTTACGTTGAAAGAAGGTGTGCCTGTCCTTTTTACAGTGAATAAATGGGGAAAGTTTGTAAATGGTGAGAGAGGCATTTTACGAAAAATAGAAGATGACCATCTCATAGTTGAAAAAGAGCAAGAATATGTAAGGGTAGAGAGGCATGAATTTGATTTATTAGATATGGTAGTCAAAGAAGATGGCACTATTGAGAATATTAACTTAGCTACCCTTTCTCAGTTTCCACTTAAACTGGCTTATGCTGTGACCATACATAAGTCACAAGGCATGAGTATTGATAATTTGGTATGTAACGTAGACAATATTTTTGCACCAAGCCAGTTTTATGTGGCTATATCTAGAGCCATTAATCCTAAAAATTTAAAATTAGATTTTAACAAGGGAGACATAACACAATACTTGCACAGGGTTGTGAATGTAGATACTAGAGTGGTACAATATTATCAAGATATGCACAAAAGTTAAGTATGATTAAGAAACTTCAACGCTCTCAAGGTAGTGCTCTATATTTCTTTTTGTTTCAAGCCATTCATCCTTATAAAGGGTGATATATTGTTGTAAATGAATTTCCTCATTATTTTTGAGAAGTATCAGTATTTCTTTAAGTATTTTATTTAAACTTTTTGCTTCGATTGATTTGGTGTAATTAAATAATTTTCTACAATACTCTTGCAGTTGCGTATATTCTTGCCTAATGATACGTTCTTTTATAATGTGCTCTGAATACTTAAAGACAAAGAGGACTTCGGAAAGTGAATCATGATAATAGGTACTATTTTTCACCTTATCCATAGCCTTTGTTATATCCAATATAGTTCTATTTTCTATATATTCATAAGTGAGTGTTGATACGACGTCTTTGGTATACTTTTTATTGATAAATAGTTTCAACACAGTATACAGTTCACCAATCTTAAAAGGCTTAGTAAGATGCGCATCAGCACCTACAATATACATCTCTTCTATTTCATTTCTGAACCCAAGTCCAGAAATGATAACAACCGGAAGATTACTCAGCATGTTATTACTACGTATATGTTTTGTAGCTTGATATCCATCCATGGTTGGCATATTTATATCCATAAGCACCAAATCTATAGAGTCTTCATCTTTAAGTATGTCTAGTGCTTCTTGTCCATTGTTAGCAAGTGTTATTTTTATATGTGACTTCTCTAAAATATTTTGTATTATTTTTTGATTAAGTATGTTATCTTCAACAAGCAAAATATGTTTAGACCCAAAATCTTTAAAACTTTCTGGTGTAATATTTAGGGATTCTTCTATGTGTACAATTTGATTTTTATTTGAAGTTTTTGATTGTTCTGTATATTCATTTATACTTAGATTTTCATCGACATTCAGTATAAACATTTCATGAAGTAAACCTGATACCATTCCCCGAGAAAGTGGTTTATAAAGATATTTGGTAATAAGTGGATTGTTCTGTTGCCGTCTATCTTTATACCAACCATAAAGTGTTTCAAGGGAAATTATTTTAAGTGCGTGTTGCTCTTTTAGTTTTTTAAGATGTGTTGTTAAGCTCGGAGTTAACCTTTTTGGATTAAGTATAATCATATCATACGCTTCAAAATTTTGAATAGAAGAGAGAGTATCAGCATTTCCAATAGTAGCTTTAAGTTCAAATTGTTTAAAAATATTACCTATTATCTCTTGTGTATGAGGATGATCTTCAATGAAGAGTATTTTTTTAGAACCAATATAAGGAGGCAGTTGATAGTATTTTTCTTGATACTGCTCATGTGCTAAAAAAGGCATTGAAATGCTATATATTACATTTGACTGCCCCATGGTCATTGAAAACTTACTTTCTATTTGGGTAATCAGCTGTTTTGTTGTTTCTAGATTTTGTTTATTTTCATTTAGTATCTCTTTGTGTATCAAATGGTTACCTATGATTTCAATGAGAACACTTTCATTTATTTTTTTGAAAGTTACAATAATAGTACTGTTTGCTTGACTTTCTACAATAGTTGATAGAAGATTGTAAAGTATCTGCTCAAGTGCCAATATATCTCCAACAATTTCTATAGGTATACTTTCGTGTATATCATAAAGAAATTCAATATTATGAGATTCTATATGAGGTTCTATGAGACCATACACTTCATTGAGAAGGTTTTGTACACGAAAGATACCTATCGTGTGTTTGATAGGCTCGGAATTTTTTTTGATAGAAAGAAGAATTTTTTTTTCTTCTTCTAAGATTAATTTTTGATCTGTTTTATTTTTGGTTGTTTTATTTGAAAATAAAAAATTTAAAAAAGTTTGTCCTATCATACTTGTTGCTACTCCCATGAGTTATATCCAAATAAGTCTATGAAAATATTAATTAATTTTGACTTAAGTTGAAGATATGAGTCCCAACATTTCTATGTTTAGATACTGCATTAGGCAAACTTTGATTCCAGCATCCAAAAAGTGCTTATTTATGCTTATCCTTCTCGTATGTTAACGATATCTATCGTTGTTAAGGTGTTGATGTGAAGTATGGGTGATGTAATGGTGACTACATCTCCATCTAACTCTATAAAATTATGTGCATTGTTTAAGTCGATGTTCATCTCTTGGACCTCCCCATAAAAAGAGCCAATTTTTTTGATAAAAGAAAGAGGGGTAAAAATGAAAAACCTCTTTTTACTTAGCAGCATAAAAGGTGTCATGAAAAGATGTACGGGAAAAAGAAAGAGTACAGAGAGTATATACTTGGCTATGCCTTTTTCTAAAAGTCCAAAACGTAGTGTCTCTGAGAGAAAGATATGTTGTAGATCTCCCATATTTCCAGCAGAAAAGAGAAAGACTTCATCATTAAGACTATAGACATTTTGACTATGGGTTTGTAGAGGTCTGTTCTGCACTAAATGTTCTAACACATTTTCTAGTTTAGGTACTTTATGCATTTTAGCGATGACATTAAAAGAGCCCGTGGGATTAATGATGAACGTAGGAAGGGCTTTGCTGTGTTGTAAGGCTTTAAGTACCCTTCTGATACTGCCATCTCCACCAGTAATAATGATGTAATCATAAGCTGAGACATCACTCTTGCACGTGAGTTCTGAAAGCATAATAGAATCAATCTTTAGCATAGGATGTTTTATGATTTTACCAATAGAAAGTATATGCATGTAATCTCCTTAGCTTAGTAAGCTATAATTATAACCATGAAACTTGAAAATGAAGATGCCTTAGATAATCTTATTATCTGTCATGAGTGTTATACATTACATGAAGAAGTCCCTATTAGAGATGGTACAAAGGCACTATGTACAAAGTGTGGAAGTGTTCTTTACCGTTATGATACGAAGCTTGTAGATTATGGGCTTGCTTTGAGTATAGCAGGGCTTATTTTCTTTATCTTGGCCAATATTTTTCCTCTAGTAAAGATAGAGCTACTTGGACATGAGCAGTTTATCACGATACCTAAAACATTTATGGCCTTGTTTGAGAATGGATTTTATGTGGTGGGTATACTCTGTGCCTTTCTCATTTTTATTTTTCCTTTGATGATATTTGGCATAAATATTGTGTTGTTTTCACTTTTGAAGTTAGAAAAAGAAAAAGCATTTACAAAAGATTTATTGGTACTGCTTGCACATATTAAGCCATGGAGTATGAGTGATATCTTTCTTATAAGTATTTTGGTAGCGTTAGTGAAGCTTATAGGCTATGCTCAAATACATATGGGTATCTCTTTTTGGACATTGATATTGTTTGTGGGTATTGATTTATATCTGACAAAAAGTATACATATCTCTGAGATATGGATGCTTAGAAAACGCCTCTTCTTAGCCAAAGAGTCCAGATGATAGAGGTTAAGGAAGAGGATCTTATCCGTTGTCCTGTATGTGAAGCAGTCAATATCGATAAAAAGAGAGAAAATGTATGTAGGCGTTGCGGTTCTGCTATTTATAAACATATGCGTTTTAGTACAGAGAAGTCTTGGGCATACCTCATTACAGCGATGATAGCATACATCCCCGCAAACCTTTATCCTATGCTTGTTACCAATCAGTTTGGCGTGGTAGAAGGTAGCACCATTATGGGAGGCATCATACTTTTATGGGAACATGGATCAGAGCCTATTGCTGTTATTATCTTTATTGCATCTATATTTATACCTATTTTAAAGTTTTTAATCTTGATTTATCTGTTAATTAGTGTAGAATATCCTATTGGAAAAGATAAAAAAGTAGATAAACATAAATTATATTATATTACAGAAGCCATAGGGCCTTGGTCTATGATAGATGTATTTGTCGTAGCCATACTTGCTGCACTGATACACCTAGATAATGTAGAGATAGTCGCAGGAACAGCAGCAACTGCATTTGCCACTTCAGTATTTTTTACTTTGCTTGCTGCCCATGCTTTTGATGAACGACTTATAAAGGAAAATAGATGAGAAGTACGACAAGTTGTATGAGCCCACTGCTGAAGTGGACACAGCGTCAGCGTAACGATAAAAGCTTTGCTTGTTCGTGTTCTATCAATAAGAAGGAAAATAAATAATGTCCAGAGATATACCACAAATAGAAGCATCAACAAAGTTTAATTTTTTGACATCTATTTGGATAGTACCAATTATAGCACTTATCATTGCAGGATGGTTAGCCTATCAGTATTTTTCTGAGTTAGGTCCAGAAATACGCATAGTTTTTCCCAAAAATGAGGGATTAAAAGCAGGGCAAAGTAACATACGATATAAAAATGTACCTATTGGTGTTGTGAACAAGATTGAATTGAACAAAGAGGGAGAGGGTGTTGTTGTTATCGCACGTATGGATAAGATGGCTAGCTCTTATTTAAATGAAAACAGCAGGTTTTGGATAGTAAAACCAGAAGTTGGATTTTCAGGGGTAAGTGGTCTAGATACGCTTATATCTGGAACGTACATAGACATGTTTACAAAAAAAGGTAAGGAACAAAAAGAGAATTTTGTTGGCTTGGCACAAACGTATCGTAATGTTGGAGCGGGTGAGTACTTTGTGTTAAATACCCACAGGGGGGACAGTTCTGTGAAAGTGGGTACCCCTATCTATTTTAAAAACTTAAAAGTAGGGCAAGTAGAGTATATGGTCTTGTCATTAGATAATAGTTCTATAGACATCATCGTGTTTATCGATAAGCAGTATGTACCATACGTGGAAACATATTCTAAGTTTTGGATAAGAAGCACCATTGATGCAGAACTTATATCTGGCACCTTAGATTTTAAATTAGCCCCTGTAACAGATTTGATTCAAGGAGCGATAGAGTTTTCTAGTCCTCTAAGTGGAGAGGGAAAGAAGATTCATAATGGTTTTGTTTTTGAACTCTATAAAAATAAAAACAGTATTGAGAATAAAAAAATAGGCTATGGGGGAAAGGAACTTCAAACATTTGTATTGCATACGACTGGTGGTATAGCTAAATTAAAAGAGAAAGCTGTGGTTAGGTATGGGGGCTTTGATGTTGGAAAAGTGAAAAGTATTGCTCTTTCTTATGATAAAAACTCACACAACATGAAAGGGAAAGTGGCTATTGAGATAGACACTTCTGTCTTTGAAGACCCAAATGATAGTAACCATACAGGAGAAGAAAATTTCTATCAAGCAGTAGAAGAGGGCTTACGTGCGCAAATAGTCCCAACTGACCCAATCACAGGAAGTTTATATGTGAATCTTAGCTTTATAGAAAATGATAACAATAAAAGTATAGTTGAAAAGAATGGCTATGCAGTACTCCCAACAGTAGAATATGATTCTGGGAACTTTATGGCAAGTGCTACAAAAATATTGGACAAAATAAATAAGCTTCCTTTAGAAAAACTTCTTGCTTCACTCAATAAAGTAGTAGATGAAAGTGCAAAACCAATATCGAATGCTAATATCGTATTACTTGACTTAAAAAAGACGGTAAAAAGTTTAAACAAAATGACAAACAAGAAAACATTTGTAAAAATGCCTGATGATGTAAATAGAATGCTTAAAGAGCTAGAACGTACCCTAAAAACTACCAAAAGAGTAGTCGGTGGGTATGACAGTAATGCCCTTATGATGAAACAGCTTACACAAACACTTGAGACGGTGACTGAGTCATCAAAAGAGATGCAAGAGTTCTTAAAAATGCTTAACCGAAAACCTAATTCACTTATCTTTGGAGATCACTAATGATGACATATAAAAAACTATTATGGCTACTACCTTTGACACTTATTTTTACAGGATGTAGCAAATACTATGTACTCTCAACTGCTTCTCAGCCTAGAGAATATTATCCTAGAAAACAAAGAGTCATTGGCGTAGAGAAAGTTGTGGTGCCTAAGTATCTGTATAAAAGAGAAATAGCTGTAGCAAAGAGCAGTTCAGAGGTAGACTTTTTAAGTTCAGGGGTATGGGCAGAAGACTTAGACCAAGGACTAACACAAAGACTTATAGCTTTTTTACAAAAGAAGTTTAACCAACCCAATGTCTATGCCTATCCATGGGGACTTGACAAAAACCCAACAATAAAGGTAAAGTTACAAATCACTCGTTTTATAGCGCAGGATGACAATGTCTACTTAGATGCAAATGTTAGAGTGGTAAACATGAAGAGACACTCTCAAAAAGCAAGGCTATTTAACATTGTAGTTCCTACAAAAAGTGATGCACAAAGTATAGTCTCTGCTATGGATAAAGCCTTTGCTAAGCTAGAAAAAGAGATTGCAAAAGATTTAAATGTAGATAGTTAAAAAGGAAGAAATATGTCCAAATTTAGATTAATATTTATAGTATTACTTACCGTATGGTTTATAGGGTGTAATGGTAATAATGTGAAAAATCCCCAAAATACACCCGTAGCAGATAACACGCCAACAGTGGAAACACCATCTATAGGAGAGAGTAATACGACGGAAGAGACCAATACAACACATATTCCACTAAAAATAGCATGTGTAGGAGATAGTCTTACGCAAGGTTATGGTTATGATGGTGCAGAGAATGAGAGTTATCCTGAACAGCTTAAGCCACTGATAAATAATACAGAGGTAGAAGTGAAAAATTTTGGGATTTTCAATAAAACGGCAATGCACTCTGCATCTGCAAATGATCCCTATATTCATACAACAGAGTATAATGACTCAAAAGATTTTGCACCTGACACTGTTGTCATTATGTTTGGTACCAATGATGTAAAATCTGTTAACTGGGATAAAAATGAGTCATTTATAACTGAGTATACTGCTTTGATACAGAGTTATATAGATTTACCAAGTAAACCTAAGGTCTATGTCTGTTTACCTACACCTTCTCATAAAGATAATTTTACCATTACAGACAGTAAAATAAAAGATGAATTAATACCTAAAATTAAAGAAATAGCTAAAAAGCTTAATCTAGAAACTATTGATTTACATACACCTTTTATAGATAAATCAAGTTCATTTATAGAGGATGGTTTGCACCCCAATGCTATAGGTGCTAAAGAGATTGCTGAAATTATTCATGAAAGAATATACTAGTGCTTTTTATAAATGATAGTGCATCATTTTAGATTTAAGTCCAATTTTACTCATTCTTTATCCGACTCAAACTCTGAGGGGTGATGCCAAGTACAGTGGCGTACTGATAGTCAGCTAAGACCTCTTCATAGATAGGGGCTATCTTTTTCATAAGTTGGTATTTTTCTTTGGCGGTGAGTTGTTTCATCATTTGGGCACGTTGGGCTATGGTGACTACTTGTCTGTCTGAGATTCTTTTGGCTAGGGTCATCCACTTGATGTCGCTCTCGTAGAGTTTGTCTAGTGCGTTAAAGTCAGCCACATACACGGTAGTATCATATAACGCCTTTATAAAAAACATACTCTCTTCTTGTGTCAGATACGACACATAATCCCCCGAAAATGGGTCGAGCTGGTAGCCCTCTTTTTGGTAGTTTACCATCCATGTGAGCTCTTTACCTTCTGTGGTGATACTGTACACACGCAGTGCACCATCAGAGACATAAAAGAGTTTTTGGCATACTTCTCCAGCATGAAAAAGCTCGTTTCCTTTATTAAACTTTTTCTTGGTAAAAAGGATTTTTACTTTTTTCCAGTCATTATCATCTATCTCTATCATGGCTTCTATGTATTGTCTTAAAAATTGCATGGGGGTATCTTACCATATGTGAATGACAAAAAGTTTGAAATAAAGTATGATGTCAATAAAAAAGGTTCATTATGCTTAACACATGGCTCTACATGAAGATCATAAAGCTTCTGAGATACCAAGCAAAACTTGAAGCAAAAAATATTACTATCAATGGCTATGGCATTGCATACCTTGAAAGTAAACAAAACAAAGACAAGCCAACCCTCATACTTATACACGGTATGAATGATGAAAAAGATACTTGGTTGCCTCTAGCCACGAAACTTAAAAATGAGTACCATCTTATTCTCATAGACTTACTTGGGTGTGGAGAGAGTGAGATAGTGGAGGAGTTTGATTATAGTTTAGCATCTCAGGCAGACTTTATGCAAGAGACTATTACTCAAATTATTGAGAAAAAAGGCATAAAGCATTTTTCTTTGGTAGGGCACTCTATGGGTGGAGGACTAGCAGTCATATCAGCAAATAAGCTACCTATAGACAAACTCATACTCGTAGACAATATGGGTATACACCAAACACCATCATACTTTGAAAAGTTAGCCAAAGAGATAGGAGAGGTCAAAAAACTTCCGTGGATACACATATGTTCAGTAGATAAAATGAAGGGTCTTTTAAAAAACAGTTACTATAAAATGCCCTATATACCTACTTTTATACTCAAACATTTTGTGGCTAAAAAGTGTAAACTTGGTGCATTTGAAGAGATGAAGTTTAGAGCTATAATCACTAAAGAGTTAGAAGTAAAAGATAACCTTAGCTCATATATGCGTGAAATAAAGCATGATACACTCATTGTATGGGGTGGAGCAGATAAAAGCATCCATGTAGACAATGCAAAAGAGGTACATACGCTTATACCAAATAGTACACTCAAAGTCTATACAGAGTGTGGGCATTATCCACAAGCTGAAAAGCCAAAAGAATTGGCAAAAGATATCAAAGCATTTTTGAAATAAATCAAAACTCTCTCATTTTTCTCTCATTAAATTGAGATAAAATTTATAAATAATTTAAAAGGAACTTTTCATGTCACAAGTCATTATGCTGCTACTCTTTCCTATAGGGTTGTATTTTTATTTTGCTTATGAGCTTAAGTCTATGCCTGC
Organism: Sulfurovum sp.; assembly: GCA_021647715.1. GTDB lineage: Bacteria > Campylobacterota > Campylobacteria > Campylobacterales > Sulfurovaceae > Sulfurovum. The sequence continues at coordinate 1,900 of JAKIUE010000039.1, read as the reverse complement.
GTATCAGAAGACTTTTGATGCTTTTGAGCAAAAGATAAGGGAAGACAGTACATTAAGTAATGATGAGAAACAAAAACTTTATACACAGATGTTAGAAAAAAATGGCTACACCATTGTCAAGAGAAGTACAAGTGGCGTAAAAGGTCAAAAGCGTATTTTTTATATGAGCCTACTTGCGATGGGATTGGGTTTGTATTTTGTGGGAGCAGTGGTCTATCTTATATACTTTTTTTTCTTTCAAAAGCCGCATGTAGTGGAGTTTAAAGTATAATCATAAAAAACTAGGCACAACATGAACTGGCTCGCACATGTACTACTCTCTGAAAATCATATAGAACACCAACTGGGTAACCTGCTAACTGACCCACTCAAAGGCAAGGCGTGGGAAGGAGCTAGTGATAGGATACTTTATGGCATAGAGATGCACATGCGTATAGACTCCTTTACAGACACACACCCCATAGTCTCTAAAAGTAAAGCCATACTCACAAAACGAGGGCACTTAAAAGGTGTGGTACTAGATATACTCTATGACCATTTTTTGAGTCAGCACTGGGACAGGTTTTGTACCATACCACGTGAAGCGTTTTTAGAAGACTTTCGTTTTGATGCGATGCGTGCCATTCACGACTACCCCAGCCGTGCACAAAATGTCATTTCTAGGGTGGTAGGAACCAAGCAACTCTCTTCCTATATACATATGAATGGTGTGGTAGATGCTTTTGAACGCATCGACAATAGACTCTCAGACAGGGCACGTGCTAAAGATACTACAACACGCTACATTCCACTCATAGCAGAACATAGAGAGTACTTGGAAGATGCCTTTTTAGACTTCTTCCCCGAACTCATGGCGATGGTGAAAGAGACCTGCTATAGAGATGATGTTTTGCATTGGAAAATCTAGTTTACTCATTTCATTCTCATATTATTATGAGATAATGTCACAACATATATACAATAAAGGATTATAAATATGGCATTTTTCGGACTCTTTGGTAAAAAAGAACCTACAGAAGTATTAGAACAAAAAAAGGCAACATGGGAAGCACGCTCCGCAAAGATTAAAACATGGATGTTTATATTGGCTATACTATTTGAAGTGGCACTATTGGTATTTGTAGCTAAAAAATATGGACTTTTAGGTGAGGGGATACCTCTAGGACAAAAAGTAGCTGTAGTAGACTTTAATGAACCCGTCACACAAAAGTTTGTCAATGAAGTAATAAAACAAATGGATAAGGTAAAAGAAGATAAAGACTACTCTGAAGTCTTGTTCATCATGAACTCTCCAGGTGGATCACCCACAGCTTCTGAAGAGCTCTCTGAGTACTTAAAAGACTACGTGAAAGAGAAAAATGTAACGATGTATATACAGTCTATCGCTGCATCAGGAGGCTACTACATCGCTTCAGCCGTCAAGCCTCTTATAGCAAATAAAAATGCTATGGTAGGCTCCATCGGCGTGATACTTCCACACTACAGCATAGGAAAACTTGCAGAAAAAGTGGGGGTAGAAGAGGATGATTTGAGTTCAGGAGAATACAAAAAACCTATCTCTTTGTTTAAAAAGGTAGGAGATAAAGAGAGAGCCTATCTTAAAAAACAACTCCTAACACCAACATACAACAACTTTATAGACTCAGTTGCACAAAACAGAGGCTTAAGTAGAGAGAACTTACTTCCTTTTACCGAAGGTAAAATCTATGTAGCCAATGATAAGAGTATTAAAAATGTATTGGTAGATGAAGTGCTGGTGATTCACAAGGTTAAAGCACGCCTTAAAAATAAACTAGGAAAAAAGATAGCCTTTGTAGATGTCATGCCTAAAGAGGAATTAGGCTTCTTAAAAGACAAGATAGAATTTAAATTCTCTTTGGATTCTAAGTTTGATGAGGGG
>JAKIUE010000038.1 GCA_021647715.1 Sulfurovum sp. | reverse complement strand
AATTCCTCTTATGTCATAGCAAAGATTGCAGATGAATATGCTCCGGATTATAATATAAGCTATGACAAGATATCTGGTAACATCTTTACAGGAATTGAAGTAAAAAATTTAAAATATGCCAATCAAACTATTTCTAATAATATTGTCTATAAATGGAATCCTCTTACATTGGTTCAAAAAAAGATTACTGTTGATCAGATGAAGATAGAGAATGTTAACATTAATGTGATAAAAGCACTTATTACCTCATTTGATGTAGATGAAAGTGATGATAATAGTTCAGGTTCTTTTGATTTTGATATTGGTGTTGAGAATATTGATATAAGTATTGATCCTTTTCAAGAAGAGGGTATAGCTGTAAATAAAACTATTATAACGGCAGATGATATTTTATATCACAGTGATGGCAGACTTGAGGTAGATAATTTATTTGTAGATATTGATTCTAATTTGAGTAAATTTTCTTTGAAGGGAAGTATGGATGAGGGTGAACTACATCTTAGCTCATTACAAGTAAATACCCTTGACTCGGAAATGTTAGAAACAATTTTGCTAGCACAAACACAGGATAAAACAACAAAAAATCAAACAAAAAATAAGGCAAAACAAGTAGAGTCTGAAAAATCATTCATCCCAGCTAAAGTTAAAATAGATCACTTTAGTGGTTTTATACTACCCCGAGAGTACATGTCGACTGAGATAAAAAAATTATATCTTGAGTTAGATAATTTAGATATAGATGTAAAAAAGATATTTGAAAATAAATATGATATTATCCAGTTAGAAAGTCTTGTATTAAAACTTGACACAAATATCACTTCAGTAGAATTAAATGCATCTTTAAAAGATGAACATTTGGCGTTTAAGACGTTGAGTCTAAAGCACATCGATATATATGCGCTACAGAAACTTTTTCCCGATGATAATGATAGTGTAGAGCAAAGCAAAGAAAATCATAAAGTTGAAACCAATATATGGATACCTAAACAAATAAGTATAGAGCAACTATATGCGGATATTGTGCCTATGGATTATGATCCTATAGAAGTATCAACTTTAGGTTTGCAAGGTAAAAAAATAGAATTAGATGTAAATAGATTAATGCTAAAAAAGGGTTATATTGAATTAAATGGAACAAGTAATGTATCTGATATAACATTTTTAGGGAATGTACGAGAGAATCAATTAGACGGCAAAACTTCTTTACTACCTCATAAAGCACTCTATGAAGTGTATAATCTACCTATGAGAGCAGACGCAATTGAGCCAATAGTGATAGATCTGAATGCTTCAGAAAAACATGTAGTAGCAGCATTGAATACAAGAGCTACCCAGGTTTTAGAAGCCAAAAAGGATGCATTTAATATTGATATTGATAGCTTAATTTCAAATGTGGTTTACAATATAGATACAAGTACTTTAAGAGCAGAGAGTAAAGTGAAGGTCACTACGCCTTATGCAAAAGATATATCTATCAGTAATACCTTTATGTTGGATGATACTATGCAGTATTATGGTACAGTAAAAGCCCCAACAATGAGTGGTTTAGACGTTAAAATGGCAGAAGCACTTAAAAATCTAGACATTCGTTATAAAGGGGATGATAAAAGCATTCATGCAGATCTTTCATCGAAACAAATGAAAGGAAGTTTTAACTCTGATGATATGAAGAAAGGACGATTCGTTCTAAAGACAATAGAAGCATTGAAACTAAATAAATTTGTTACTTTACCTGCTGAATTAAATGCTACAAAAGTAAATGTAGATGTAGATTTTCCTATAAACTTTGAAAAAATGGATCTCTTAAAAGGCAAAGTTGCAGTCACTTCTAATCTACTGAACATAGATGCAGATATTATATTTGATGAAGCTCTGAAAATAGAAGCAGAAACAAACATACCTAATAAATCTTTATTAAGAGATTATAATAAAGAGATAAAATGGAATGCACTCACACCTATGGATATAGATATGAGCATGAAAGAAGAAAGGGTAAGACTCAACCTAAAATCAAATGCTCTAAAGGCCAAGATTAAGTATCATTTAGGAAAACAAAAAGTAAAAGGGGAAATTGCAGTAGAAGGTCTTGTAACAACTATTGCGGGAAATGTAGATAAAGAAATAAAAATTTCTTCAAACGTATCCTCTATGAAATCATTAAAAAAAGGTATCACTTCACTCTATACTTTAGAGGACTTTCCACCGTTAGAAGGTACGGCTTCCCTTTCTACTACAATAACAGCGTTAAAACGTGTTGATTTTGTACTCTACTCACCTAAAATCATCTATAAAGTTGATCGTAAGACAAAACATGTTCTACATGATGTTACAGCAACAGCATTTATAGAGGATTCAAAAGTAGAACTTAGTTCTTATACATTAGCATACAATCAACAGATATTTTTCTCCACAAAACCTTCTAGAGTAGATGTAGATGAAACATTTATTACTTTAGAGTCTATATGGCTAAATGACTCATTAGATGTAACAGGACAATATAATAAGAAAACAAAAAAAGGAACCATATACGCAAAAGCCAATAGTTACCCTATAGTACATGAATATGCAGATATCAATGCAATGATAGATTTAGAAAGCAAATTAGATGGGAATAAAACATCAGTAGATGGAAATATTACATTATTAGATGGAAAAATAAAGTATAACATTGCAAAAAAAACATTTGCAAGTGATGATGATATTATTTTTGTACAAGAGATGAAAAAAAAGAATGATAGTCTATTTATGAAAAATTTAAGCACAAATATTCAACTAAATACAAAAGAACCTTTAGTCCTAAAACAAGGTGCAATAAACATAAAACTTAAACCTGAACTGGGTATACATAAAGTTGAAAATGAAGAGCTGATGGTGTTAGGTTCTGTTGAGATACTTAAAGGTGGTACCTATATGTTTGAAGGTAAAAAGTTTGTTTTATCTAAAAGTGCTATACATTTTACCGGTAATCCCAATAAACCTTTACTAGAGTTAAAAGTGAAATATCGTGCGTTAAATCATAGAATCACTATTTTGATATCGGGTACAGCCGATGCGCCAATCATTCATTTTTCATCCAACCCATCCTTATCAAAAGAACAAATTCTTTCTTTGATACTCTTTGATACTGAGGCTGGTGGAGATGCACATAGTGGTGATGAGATGATGAAGATGATGGGTGGTGCAATGGCAAAATCTGCACTCTCTAATCTCGGTGTTCAGTTGGATCATCTAGTTTTAGGGGAAGGAAACAGTATAGAAGTGGGAAAAAAGTTAACGGATAAAATCACTATTATATATGTTGATGGCGAAGTATCACGGGTAAAATTAAAATATAGACATAGTCCAAGAACAGATAGTGTGATACAAATGAGTGAAGAATCCCAGTCATATGACATTATATTTAAAGATGATTTTTAAAAAGTATTTCTATATTATCAATATAATTGTTGTATGTGAACACTTTTTCTGATATACTGAAACCAGGAGATAGATATGAGTTATAGTTATTTTATGGCTTTTCTCATAAATTTCTTCTCCATATCATTTGAAGATATGTGAAAATACTTTAAGGAGTAATATTATGGAAAAAGAACTAAAAGAAAAACTTGAAAAAGTTGTAGAACTTGTAAATAATGCAATGGTTGATCCTGATATAGATATAGAATATTGTATACCTGAAGTTGCAAGTACAACTGATACATGTGATGTTTCGGGAGACCCTTATATTTTAATAAAGTATGTGATGAGTGAATATAATGTAAAAACACGCAAGATTCGCTTAGGTAGAACAGCACTTCTAAACGCTGTTGAAGATATATCTAACATGACTACTGCTTCCATAGAAGAGTTTAAATCTGAGATTGATGCTGGACAAATAAACTAAAAATAAGTTGTCTCTATATAAAAGATAGAGTTGTAGTCATACTGTAGATTAAGGAGGAAAAAATGAACAAAGAACTCCAAGAAAAACTTGAAAAAGTTGTAGAACTTGTAAATAATGCAATGGTTGACCCTAATGTTGACATTGAATACTGTATACCCGAACTTACTATAACGAAAGCCACTCGTAATGCATCTGTTGACCCATATATTTTATTGCAATATGTAGTCAATGAGACACATACACAAAATCAAAAGATACCGATTAAAAAAAATTATCTTAAAAAGTCACCTGAGGACATAGCAAACTTAGTGACTTTTTATATTGAACAATTTATTGAACAGATTGAATCTGTTGAATATGGTGCACAATAAGCATAAGTATTAAATAAAGCTCCAAGATTATTTTATAAGATTATCTTGGCTTTTAGTTTAGAAAGAGCTTCCTAAATATTTTCATTTTTTTGATGTATAAGTGTATAGATGACTAGAAAGTAGTAAGGTTTAGTGTAGCTATGAAATAGGCAAATTATGAAAGTCTATTATGAAAGTCTTCATAATGAAATTCACGTACAATTTCGACGTTTCCATCTATTTTTTGGATAGCAATACTGGGGAGTTTCATTCCATTGAATGTTGTAGCTTTCACCATGGTGTAGTGCATTTGATCTAGAAATATAACCCTGTCACCTATGTGTAAGGGTGAGTCGAAACTATAGTCACCCATAATATCTCCAGCCAAGCAAGTATTTCCTGCAAGACGATAGGTATGTTTTTTTTCTCCTGCCTTCCCTGCACCTAAAACTTCTGAACGGTAAGGCATCAGTAGTGTGTCAGGCATATGTGCCTCCGCAGAAGTATCTAAAATAACTATATCCATACCATTGTGGACTATATCAAGTACCGTTGCATACAAAGTACCAGTTTGCCAGCCAATAGCCTCCCCAGGCTCTAAATAAACTTCCACATTATATTTATTTTTAAAAGTTTTTATGAGATTTATGAGTTTTTTCACGTTATAGTCTTTACATGTAATGAGATGTCCCCCACCAAAATTTACCCATTTCATGGAAGAGAGATATTTCCCAAATCTCTCTTCAAAATGTACTAGGACATGTTCTAAGGAATCTGCATTTTGTTCACATAAGGCATGAAAGTGTAAACCATCAAGTGAGGGAAGTAATGTTTCATCAAAGTTATCAATGGTAGTACCCAGACGAGAGTATAATCCACATGGATTATACATTTCTTTTGGTGATTCTGAGTATTCTGGATTGATTCTTAGTCCTAGCGAAAGGTTTGGGTTGACTTGTATACATTTGTTTGCAAACTGTTTAAACTGTTGTGGAGAATTAAAAACGATATGATGTGAAATAGATGCAATTTCTTGAAGTTCTTCTTCTTTAAATGCAGGAGAATAAGTATGTACTTCTTTATTAAATATTTCGGAAGCCAATGTCGATTCATATAGCCCAGAAGCACAACAACCGTCTAAATAAGGTTTTATCAATGGAAAACTTTTCCAAAGGGCATAACCCTTGAGAGCAAGTAAGACTTTAGCCTGACTATTTTGTTTGATATTTTTGATTATTTCAAGATTCTCTATGAGTTTTCGCTCTTCTAATACCCAGCAAGGAGAAGGTAAGGAGCTGTCAGTTATTATATGCATATAAGAAGTATAGCAAAGAGTTTATACGAATATTTTTAGTTCATGGAGATTAGATGAGTGAAGAAGTAGAAAAAGTAAGAAGACCAAAGTTAAAATTTAATGAATCTGAAATAAAATTTGCACTTTCGGTAATGGATAAAATGAAAAATCCTGTTGAATTGATGTATTATTTATTGGATAGAGAAAATGAAAACCCTTTTGTTCTTATATTTATATCTTCTAAAAATGTGGATTTAGGAGAAATTCTAAAACAAGAAAAACGAGACACTGATGTATTGTTTAAAATTAATACAGACAAGAATTTATACGCTATTATATGTCAAGAAACAAAAGTTGATGGGGCATACAGATTTGCAGAAAGACTGCTTAGAACTGTTCTTACCAAAGGGGGAAATCCTATATATTGTACTGAATTAGAAGTAACTTCCTCAAAGTATTCTGTAAAAGATATACTTTTTAAGGCTATTGAAATGTATATTACAGCAGTAAAAGAAAACAATGAAAATGAAATAACTTTTCGTAGTTTATAGTAAAATTAAGTGAGATTAAGATAAAATCGCGTCTAAATATCAAGTCAAATACATAGAAGGATGATTCGAAATGAAAAGAACATACCAACCCCATAGTACACCAAGAAAGAGAACACACGGATTTAGAACTAGAATGAAAACAAAAAATGGTAGAAAAGTAATTAGAGCTAGACGTGCAAAAGGTAGAAAAAGATTAGCTGTATAATAATTTTTTTGGTATAAGATTATTAGTAAAATTAAACATTTCACTAGAATTAAAACCACAAAAGAGTTTAATAGTATTTATAAAAAATCTAAACATACGAGACACACCCCTTATTTTGTCCTTTTTTATAAAAAAGGACTAGAAAATAAAGTAGGATTTGTAGCCTCAAAGAAAATAGGAAATGCTGTATACAGAAATAAGGCTAAACGCTTACTTCGTGCACATTTTATTGAAAATATAGATAGCATTACTTCTGGTTCTTATGTTCTTGTAGCCAAGCCAGAACTCTTAAATAATAAATATTTAGAAATTCAAAAATTGTATCTACATGCACTTAAAAAGTGCTCTACCTTAACATAAAAAATACTATACTACATAAAGATTAACTAAAAGGTAATACTTTGGAACAACAAGATTTAAATAAACGACTTTTACTGGCACTAGTGCTCTCTTTTTTTGTATTTATAGGCTATGCTTATTTTTTTCCTGCACCCAAAGCTGTAGAACAAACAACAACAGCTATAACTCAGAAAAATCAACAAACTCCAGCTCTAACGAATACAGCTGCACCTACACCGAGTCAGATAGATAACTCAGTCAAAAATACAGCACCCGTTCAAACAACAGGTACAGTTATAGCGACACTTAAATCAGAGCATTTTACTATGACTATAGATGAACTTGGGCGTATTGCACAAGTTGTACTTTTAGAAGATAAGTATAAAGATGAAAATGGCAATAACTTGAAACTTATAGGTGATGGTCAGGTTAGACCATTGGAAGTAAGATTTGCAGATGTGAAACTTAATGATGAAACATTTAAAACACCCTATGTAAATACTGGAGAAACAATTATAGATGTTTCTAGTGGAGCAAAAACATTGACATTAACACAATCACTGTCAAGTAGTATGATTGTCACTAAAAGTATTATTGTCCAACCCACAGGTGAATATGAAGTGAGTGTAAGTACTTCTACTCCATCACAATTTTTCATTACTCCAGGACATAGACCCATTGCTGACACTTCTATGTATATGCTAGTAAGAGGTGCACTCGTAAAAGGTGCGGATGATATTATTACTACTATTGAAGATGGTGATGCAGAAGGATATGAAAAATTTCCTAATGCAAAAATAGCATCATCTTTTGATAGATATGTAACATCACTCTTTTTTGATTTTGATAAAGGTCTGAATGTTTCTATTTTAAAAGAAGCCAATGATGACCCATTGATTTTTATTCAAGGAGACAATGCACTTAAGCTTGGTGGATATATTGGTCCTAAAGATCATGAAATATTGAAATCAATCCATCCTGAACTCACAGATGCCATAGAGTTCGGTTGGTTTACATTTTTAGCAAAACCCTTTTATAAAGTACTTTTATGGATTAACAATCATGTAGGTAACTGGGGTTGGGCGATTATCTTATTTACCCTCCTGGTGAAGTTTATACTCTTTCCTCTTTCATACAAAGGTATGATGTCTATGCAAAAACTTAAAGACTTAGCACCTAAAATGAAAGAGATGAAAGAAAAATATAAAGGTGATCCTGCAAAAATGCAGGTTAAGATGATGGAGATGTATAAAAAAGAAGGAGCAAATCCAATGGGTGGCTGTTTGCCACTCATACTTCAAATCCCTGTTTTCTTTGCACTTTATCGTGTGCTGTTGAATGCAGTAGAACTTCAAGGTGCACCTTGGATACTTTGGATAGAAGACCTCGCACAGATGGATCCTTATTTTGTACTTCCTCTTTTAATGGGAGCATCTATGTGGTTCCAGCAACGCATTACCCCTATGAACATGACAGATCCACTCCAAGAAAAAATATTTAAATGGTTCCCTGTTATTATGACCGTATTTTTTATCTACTTCCCATCAGGACTTGTATTGTATTGGTTGGTGAATAACTTATTTACTATCGGGCAACAATATTTTATAAACCATATGTATGCGAAACAAAAAGCAGCAGCAGTTGAATCTGCTAAAAATAAAGGATAATCATAAATGAAAAAGGTGGAAGCACAGACCCTTGAAGAAGCATATACCAAAGCTTCAAAAGTGTTAGAATGTTCAATTTCTGAACTTCATTATGAAGTTGTGCAATACCCTTCTAAAGGCATTTTGGGGTTTTTAAAAAAAAATGCCATAATCATGGCTAAATGTAAAAATGAGAATATACATCTTTCAGAAGTCAAAAGTGAAGAAGAGGACATCGCTACTGAAATACTTTCTGTAGTGAAAGAAGAATATGCATCTGAAGTAGTAGAATATCCTTTTCAGGAAGATGAAGAAAGTTTTGAAGAAGAAAATATTGTTTATGACGAGTTGGCTTTACTCATAGAAAATCAACTCAAAGTTCTTTTTTCTCACTCCTGCTTTGACATAGATGTGATTGAAGTAGATGTTAGAGACAATACAGCACTTATCTTTATAGATGGAGAAGATGCAGCCTTACTCATTGGAAAAGAAGGATATAGATATAATGCATTATCTTATATGATTTTTTCTTGGCTCCATACAAAATATGAACTTTTCATTAAATTAGAGATTGCAGAATTTATTACTAAACAACAAGAGATGATTCGCTCGTATATCAAGCCAGTAATTGAAACTGTTGAAAATACAGGGCGAGCTAAAACACGTTTTTTAGATGGTATTTTAGTACAAATTGCTTTAGAACAATTACGTGAAAAATTTCCCAATAAATATGTTGCCGTAAAAACAACTAAAGATGGTAAAAAGTTTGTTGTCATTAATGATTTCAACAATAAGAATAATGGATAATCAACAGGCATCTCTGCATAATACTATAGTCGCTATTGCAACAGCACAGGGTATATCCTCTATTTCTATTATAAGAATTAGTGGAGATGCTGCGTTAAATATAGCAAGAAAGCTTTCCCATTTAGATGAGATTATACCTAGACATGCTCATTTAACTTCAGTGTATACACGTGATAATGAATTGATAGATAAAGCAATCATGATTTATTTTGCAGCTCCACATAGTTTTACCGGAGAAGAGATAGTTGAGTTCCAATGTCATGGTGGTATGATAGTCTCACAGGAATTACTTGATACAGTATTGAGTTATGGAGTGAGACTATCAGTTCCTGGAGAATTTTCAAAACGTGCTTTTCTCAATGGTAAAATTGACCTTACAGAAGCAGAAGCTATCTCAAAACTTATTGAAGCAAAATCTGTAGATGCTGCAAAAATCCTTGCAAGACAACTTAAAGGTGAATTGAAAGATTTTGTAGATGATAACAGAGAAGCTTTACTCAAATCTTTAGCATATTCAGAAGTCTTGATTGATTATGCAGAAGAAGATATCCCTGGGGATATCATGAATAGTATTGTTATGCAATTAGATGAGTTAAGCCTCAAAATGGAGACGATAGTTGATGCTAGTTATAGAAGAAGAGGTCTTATTGATGGGTTTAAAGTTGCGATAATTGGGAAGCCAAATGTGGGTAAGTCCTCTTTACTCAATGCACTTCTATCATATGATAGAGCTATAGTTTCGGAAATAGCAGGTACTACAAGAGATACTATAGAAGAACAAGTGCGTATTGGAACACATATTATTAGATTGGTAGATACTGCGGGTATACGTGATTCGGATGATGTTATTGAAAAAATAGGCATTGAACGTTCACTTTCTTCGATAGAGGATGCCGATATTATTATTGTACTTTTTGACTATGCTAGAGCGGCAGATGAGGAAGATGAGAAAATTATTACACTACTTGAAAATGTAAAGGATAAGCATATTATCGTAGCACTCAATAAGTCTGATCTTCCACATCTCTTTGATACAAAGATTTTAAGTAGATACAATATTCTTGAAGTGAGTGCCAAAAAATCATTTTCAAAATTAACAAACCGCCTTGAGAGTTTATTGGATAGTATAGGGGAGGGTGAGGAACTTATGCTTATAACGACACGTCAAATTGAAGCTGTAAATAAAGCAAAAAGTGCCATAGATGAGGCTAAAAATCCATTGATGAATGGAGAGTTGGAGTTTTTTTCTTATCATTTACAAGAAGCAGTTAAGGCACTTTCTTCCATTTCAAAACCCTATGATAATGAAGAGATACTTGACAAAATGTTTGGTGAATTTTGTTTAGGTAAATAAAAAAGGGAAGAAATAATGGAAGATATTGAACTTTATTTGATTGGTATATTTATGTTTGTATTACTCATATTAATTTGGAATACGATTAAGTATTATAAAGGTGAAAAACGTAAAATAAAAAATTTGCATCGTTTTGCAAATGAAGGCGAAAGTAATGCACAAAAACATTTAGCAAAACATTATGAAGACGGTAATATGGTGAAAAAAGATACTAAAAAGGCAGCTTTTTGGTATCAAAGAGCTGCCTTCTCTGATAAAAATAGAAAATAACGTACTATAAAGTATTTATTATTTAAAGACTAATCGAAAGAAATAATAGTGTATAATTTATGATTAAAATATAGGGAATAAAATGAAAAAAACAGTATCGTACCTTACCTTTTTTATGGGTATGCTTTTTATTTTTTCTGGATGTGTCCAGAGAGAGCTTATTATTGATAAGCAAAGCGTGACAAACAATGATGAAAATACTTGGGCGGAACAAACAAATGAAGAAGACAATGTAGATACATCAGATCTTGATGATGAATATAGTGATACAGAAACACAAACAGATATTACGGAAGAAGTAATACCAAAAAAAATGGCACGCATACCTTTTCCTACACATGAGTATACCCAACTTGCAAGAACAGGTAAAGGAACAGTAAAAGGGAGTATATTTGTAAATAATAGTTTAGGTGAACGTATAGTCGGTAAAAATACGAGACTTTATTTAAATCCTCTTACTTCGTACTCAGAACAGTGGTATAATGAGAGTTATCTTGATGGCAATAAAATGGAAAAAGCAGATAGCCGACTATTTAATTATTTAAGGTTCACTGCCTCTAATAGCAATGGTGAATTTGCATTTTATGGTGTACCCAGTGGGAGCTACTATTTAATTGGTACAGTAAAGTGTGCACTTGAATGTGGATATGAAACAGCTAAGAGTATACGGATTGCAGTGCATGTGACCGTAAATGGAAACCAAGTAATAGTAAAAGACTTAAGTCGCCAAGTAGACTAAAAAAGGCTCTATCTAGACTTGGGATAATATTTTTCTAAAGCGACATATAGTTCTTTTGGCGTTGTGTTTGGGTGAGCCTCTAAATGGCGTTGCATAAGGATGTTATCTTCTTCACCATCCCAAATTTTAATGTAAGAACCTTCTTTATATCCATGTTCTTGCCTAAACTTATTTAATATATTTTTGCCTATATAAAGTTGATAAAGAGAATCTAAATTCAGACCAGAAATATAAGCTACATCTATAAATGACTCCATCACTTCTTCTGTCGAAGCATCAGAGAAAAGCTTTTTAATCAAGACTTCAACAATCTTTATTTGTTCGTAATAGTTTTTATCTGTTGGTATGAGTGGCGCAGTGAAAGTTGCAAAGTTATGTAGTAATGTTATGTCCTTAGATAAGGCTTCAATTGTCCCTAAATTTTTTATTTTATATTCTTCAAGCCCTTGTGACATAATGAAGTGCCATATATCTACAGCTTCTATCTTGATATTTGCATAGTCAGGCTTTGCATCTATGTTTTTCCAATGTTTCCATGGGTAAGACTCAATCAGCTCTGCACATTCGAGATAAGTACATCGTCTCCAATCTATTACTTTTCCATTTTTAGTCAACCCATTTTCCCAGCCAAGTCCATTGGTAGCATCGTTAAGCTCTTGTTGCAACTCTAGCATTTGTAATATCTTATCCATAAAAAGCCTTCAATTCTTTAATCTCATATTCTACCTTTTCAAGCCTTATTTAGTACTTTTTTAGTAAAATAATACTCTTTAATTAATGCCCCAAAGGACAAAGAAATGTCACAAAACAATGAAACCACAAATCCTGTAGAAGATTTAGATGAAGTTCTTAAAAATCATAAACTGTCAAAAGAAGAGTACCAAGATATTTTACGTATTTTAGAAGGTCGACATCCAAACCTAGTAGAGATAGGCATCTTCTCTGCGATGTGGTCTGAGCACTGTTCTTACAAGTCTAGTACAAAGTATCTTAGAGGTTTTCCTACTGAGGCTCCATGGGTCATACAAGGACCTGGGGAAAATGCTGGGGTGATAGACATAGGTGATGGTATGGCGGCTGTATTTAAGATGGAGAGTCATAACCACCCCTCATTTATAGAGCCTTTTCAAGGGGCAGCTACTGGAGTAGGTGGCATACTTCGTGACATCTTTACTATGGGGGCAAGACCCGTAGCAAACATGAATGCTCTACGTTTTGGTACAGTCAAAGGCGACTCAGAAGTAGCCAAATACCAACGACATCTAGTGCGTGGTGTAGTAGATGGCATAGGCTCTTATGGTAACTGCATGGGAGTACCTACCATCGGTGGAGAAGTAAGTTTTGACGAATCTTACAATGGAAACATCTTGGTCAATGCCTTTTCACTAGGACTTGTGAAATCTGATGAGATTTTCTTAGGTGTTGCGTCTGGTCTTGGCAATCCAGTCATGTATGTAGGCTCTAAAACAGGACGTGATGGGCTAGGTGGCGCAGTGATGTCTTCTGATTCTTTTACAGAAGAGTCAAAATCACTTCGTCCTACCGTTCAAGTAGGAGATCCCTTTACAGAAAAGTTACTCCTTGAAGCGTGTTTAGAACTGTTTAAAACAGACCTCATAGTGGGCATACAAGACATGGGAGCAGCAGGACTTACTTCTTCTGCCTTTGAGATGGCAGGTAAGACAGGAGCAGGACTCATCATGCATCTTGATAAAGTACCAGCACGTGAAGAGGGTATGACCCCCTATGACTTCATGCTTTCAGAGTCACAAGAGCGTATGCTTATTTGTGCAAAAAAAGGTAGTGAACAAGACATCATTGACATCTTTGAAAAGTGGGAACTTGACGTTGCGGTTATCGGTGAAGTCACAGACACAGCACGTATGGAACTTATGTGGCATGGTGAGAAATGTGCAGATATGCCCATAGCTCCTGTAAGTGAAGAAGCACCAGTACTTGATAGACCAGTATCTAGACCTAAGTACTTAGACGAAGTAAATAGCAAAACAGTTGACAGTTATAAAGCAGTAGGTGACCAAGAAGCGTTTGAGACTCTTCTTTCTAACATAGAAGTCTCAGACAAAGCATGGGTATATAACCAATATGACTCTATGGTACAAACCAACACCACCAAGCACCCAGGAAGTTTAGACGCTTCTTGTATACGTATTAAAGAAAATGGCAAAGCATTGGCAATGTCTACAGACTGTAATCCTCGTTATTGTTACATTGATCCACATAAAGGTGCCGCATTGGCAGTGGTTGAATCCGGACGTAATGTAGCCATGTCCGGTGCTAGACCACTCTCCATCACAGACTGCTTAAACTTTGGTAATCCAGAAAACCTAGAAGTGATGTGGCAGTTTGCACACTCATGTGAAGGTATAAAAGAAGCATGTTTGGCACTAAATACCCCTGTAGTATCTGGTAATGTGTCACTCTATAATGAGACCAATGGCGTATCTGTTTTTCCTACACCAGCCATTGCCATGGTAGGACTCAACGAAGATGAAAACAAAGTTTTACCTTCCGTATTTCAAGAAGAGGGGAGTCAAATTCTTTTGGTAGGTGAGACCAAAGGTGAGTTTGGTGGTTCTCTCTATATCAAGGCACTGCATGGTGAAACAGCAGGGAAATTACCAAGTTTTGACTACGAAAAAGAATTAGCCCTTTGGGAACTTGTAATTGAAGCCAATAAAAAAGGCTTTTTACTAAGTGCCAAAGATGTCAATGTAGGTGGTGTTGCCATCGCATTGTCTAAAATGGCAGCAGTATCAGGCATGGGAGTATCAGCCTATGTCAATCTCAAAGAAAGTAGAGATATTTTTGATGAATCTCAAACTAGAGCGTTGCTAGAAGTAGAAAATAAAAATATGGTTGCTATGATTGCGATGGCAAAAGAGTATGACCTAGATATCGCAGTTATTGGTGCAGTAGGTGGCTATGATGTTAAAATAAATAACTTGGCTCTACCACTAACTAAAGTAAAAGATATCTATTTTAATACCTTTACTAGAACGATTGAACAAGATTTATAAATTTGACATTTATCTGTTATAATACTAGTGATATTGAATAAAAAGGAGAGGGTATGTTACACTTAGCACAACAACTATTAACGATACTCTCTTCATCATATGCACCGATAAAAGCATGTCATTGTAACTGCTACTTTAAACGAAAAACAAGACTTGCCCTTCAGTTAAACCATTATATACCTAGATGTCCATTTTATACTACTTTTTATGCCTTCAGACGAACAGGCGTACATCCTCCACTCTTGCCCCTTACAAAATAAATAACCATTCACACCACTCTATAAAACTATTTATTACAAATATAGATGTTTAACACAGCATATTTTGTTGTAAAGGGATTAAATCCTACATCTATATTTGTTACAATTGTAAAGGATGACATATGTCAAAAAATTATGTAGTAGGATTCCCTCGTATTGGGGAGAAAAGAGAATTAAAAAAAGTATTGGAACTATTCTGGGCAGGAAAAACAACGTTTACTGAGGTAGAAAAAGTATCTTCAGCACTAAAGGAAAAACACTGGAAGTATCAAAAAGATGCAGGAATTGATTTTATATCATCCAATGATTTCTCACTTTATGACAATGTATTAGATACTGCCGTTATGCTAGGTGCGGTACCCAAACGTTTTAATGGACTTAAAAGTGAAGAGCTCTATTTTGCTATGGCAAGAGGAAATAAAGATGCTGTAGCTATGGAAATGACCAAGTGGTTTAATACCAATTATCACTATATAGTGCCAGAACTAAGTCTTGAAGATACATATAGGTTAAATGCATTAAAATTACTTAATGAATATAAAGAGGCCAAAGCACTAGGTATAACAACCAAAATAAATCTCATAGGTCCCATCACATTCTTAGGATTATCAAAAAGAGTAGATAGGGGAGATACGTATGAGTTATTTGGTAAAATACTTCCTCTCTATGAAGCCTTATTGTCAGAAATAAAAAATCTAGACGAGAGCATCACAGTACAGATAGATGAACCTATTTTTGTCAAAGGAGTAGAGCCAAAAGTATTAAGCCTTATCAAGCCTTGTTATGATGCATTATGTGCAGTATCGGATAATATCAACATCATAGTAACTACCTATTTTGAACACTCTAATGAAGCTACAAAAGTATTGGTTCATACGCCTATATGGGGAGTTGGACTTGATTTTTTACATGGAAGTAAAAATGTAGAGTCATTGGCTATTATCAATAGTTCAGGTAAGAAACTCATAGCTGGTGTAGTAGATGGTAGAAACATCTGGAAAAATGATATCAGTCAAACAGTAACACTTTTAGATGAGTTAGAAAATAGTATGAAGAAAGAAAATATCATCGTTTCAAGTTCTTGCTCACTGCTCCATACGCCATTTACACTGAAGTATGAGGAGAAGATGGATAGTGAGATAAAAACGTGGCTGTCTTATGCAGTTGAGAAGCTAAATGAAATATCTTTAGTAAGTAAAGTATTCTTTGGCGATACACTTTTTGAGCAAGATACTGAATCATTACTAGAAAACAAAAATGCAAATGAGCTAAGAAGAAACTCAACAATAATACACAATAAAGAAGTACAAAAAAGAATAGAGAATTTTAGCAAATTAGAACGTGATGGCAAGTATGAAGAGCGTATAAAAATTCAAAAAGAGTTGCTAGGCTATGAAGATTTAGCGACAACAACCATCGGCTCATTTCCTCAAACCCCAGAAGTGAGACGTGCAAGGTCTGAGTACAAGAAAGGTGCTATATCTAAAGAAAACTATGAAAGTGAAATGAAAACATATATAGATGAGTGTATATCATTTCAAGAAGAGTGTGGGTTGGAAATTTTGGTGCATGGCGAACCAGAACGTAATGACATGGTAGAGTACTTTGGTGAGCAGTTAGACGGCTATGGCTTTTCTCAAAATGGATGGGTACAAAGTTATGGGAGTAGGTGTGTGAAGCCTCCTTTCATTTATGGTGACATAAGCCGTCCCAAGCCTATGACAGTAGAGTGGATGACGTATGCACAGTCCAAAACAGATAAAATTATGAAAGGCATGCTCACAGGACCCGTCACAATACTAAACTGGTCGTTTGTACGT
This sequence comes from Sulfurovum sp., assembly GCA_021647715.1. Taxonomy (GTDB): domain Bacteria; phylum Campylobacterota; class Campylobacteria; order Campylobacterales; family Sulfurovaceae; genus Sulfurovum. Next base: position 3,597 of record JAKIUE010000038.1, on the reverse strand, counting down.
GATGATATGCCTAGAGGAGATGTTTCTAAGCAAATAGCTATCGCACTTTCTGATGAAATAGAGGACTTACAAAAAGCAGGTATTCGTATGATACAAGTAGACGAAGCAGCCTTTAAAGAAGGGTATCCTTTACGTGAAGAAAATATAACCACTTATGAAAAATGGGCAGTAAGAGACTTTAAAATTTCGGTATCTACTGCATACAAAGAGACGCAAATACACACACATATGTGTTATTCTGAGTTCAATGATATTATACAAACTATTGAAGCCATGGATGCAGATGTTATTTCTATAGAGACAGCACGTTCAGGCAATGAACTACTTAAAATATTTAAAGAAGTGGGGTACAAGCAAGAAGTTGGACCTGGGGTGTATGACATTCATTCACCTCGTATACCAACAGTAGAAGAGATGGTGAAACAAATGAAACTCTTATTAGAAGTACTTCCTAAAGAACAACTATGGATAAATCCTGATTGTGGTCTTAAGACGCGTAAATGGAATGAGGTAAAGCCTAGTCTAACAAATATGGTAAAAGCAGTAAAAGAAGTGAGAGCAACATTAAAATGATTTTTAGGAGGAGCATAGAAAGCTCCTCTTGTAAAGTCATTTTTAGATATAATTCGCAAATAAAATTATCTGGGGTGGATTGTCTATGAGAGCATTGCTGAGTGTAAGTGATAAAAAAGGTATTATAGAGTTTGGCAGGGCATTAGAAAAACTTGGTTGGGAGATTATATCTACAGGTGGTACCTACAAGAAGTTAAAAGATGCAGGTATCTCTGTGATAGAGATAGATGAAGTCACAAAGTTTCCTGAGTGTTTTGAAGGACGTGTAAAAACACTCAATCCTTATGTGCATGGTGGAATCCTGCATAAGCGTGGAGACGCGGCACATATAGCACAAGCAAATGAGCTAGGTGTTGAAGGTATTGATCTTGTATGTGTAAATCTTTATCCTTTTAAAGAGGCCATAGAAAGAACCGAAGATTTTGATGAAATCATAGAAAACATAGACATCGGTGGTCCTACAATGGTACGAAGTGCAGCGAAAAATTTCAATGATGTACTTATTGTTACGAATGTAAATGATTATGAAAGTATTGTAACCGCATTAGAAACCAAGAACAATACACTAGAGTTTAGACGCTCCCTTATGATAAAAGCTTTTGAACATACAGCTGCGTATGACAGCATGATAGCCAACTATATGAATGACAGATTTAATGATGGATTTGGTGAGTATCAGTTTATTACGGGTAAAAAGTCTTTTCAGACACGTTATGGTGAAAATCCTCACCAAAAAGGTGCACTTTATGAATTTAATACACATTTTACTGATAATTTTAAACAAATAAAGGGTGAAGCATCATTTAATAATGTTAATGATGTAAATGGTGCGCTTAAAATAGCCACTAGCTTTGGTGATGAAAATGCAGTGTGTATCGTAAAACATGGGAATCCTTGTGGGTTTGCATTACGTGATACATTAGTAGATGCCTATACAGAAGCACTTAAATGTGACCCTGTCTCTGCATTTGGTGGTGTTGTAGCTGTAAATGGTATAGTAGATGCACCCATGGCAGAGAAGATGAATGAAATTTTCCTAGAAGTTGTAATGGCCTCAGACTTTACATCTGAAGCACTAAAAATATTTGAAAAGAAAAAACGCCTTAAACTCTTTGCACAAGGTGGAGAAAAGTTAGTCATGAGTAAAGATTCTCATGATTTTAAGCATGTAGATGGTGGATTTGTCTATCAAAACTCAGACTGTATTTGTGACAACGAAGTACACAATGCAGAGTGTAAATCAAAACTCACTGCCTCAAGCCAAGAGATGAAAGACTTGGAAATAGCATGGAAAGTAGCAGGACTCACAAAGTCGAACTGTGTAGTATACGTAAAAGACGCTGCTATGGTAGCTGTAGGTATGGGCATGACCAGCCGTGTAGACGCTGCACAATGTGCACTCAAAAAAGCAAAAGAGATGGGACTAGATGTATCTGGTGCAGCGATGGCATCGGAAGCATTTTTCCCATTTAGAGACAGCATAGATGCAGCAGCCAAAGAAGGTATAAAATCCATTATAGAGCCAGGTGGTAGCATACGTGATGATGAAGTGATAGAGGCAGCTAATGAACATGGTATTTCACTCTATTTTACGACTGTCAGGCATTTTTTACATTAGAGCAATATTAACATGACCTTTGACATTTTTTGACAAAGGCATAGTATACTTCGAGAGTGAAAAATGCATAGTATCTGTATTAAAAGTATGTCGCATTAAAAAAGGAGTAAGATTTTTATGATTTTATTATTAACAACAATTTTTACATTCTCAGTGGGTTCTATTTTTTTAGTTATGAAATATGCAGATAAACTAGGACTTGTTGATGTACCCAATGAAAGAAGTATGCATAAAAACATAGTTCCAAGAGGTGCGGGGTTAGCATTTGTTTCATCCGTATTTATCATCTTAGCCGTATTTGATTTTGAATATCTCTTAAAATATTATTATATCTATTTAGCTATCGCTATTGTATTTATAGCGGGTCTTTGGGATGACTATAAAGATATTTCACCCAAAATAAAATTTATTTTCATCTTTCTTTCATCTGTATTATTATACATAAATGATATTGCTATTTTTAATCTTGGTACCTATTTTGGTTATGAATTTATATTGCCTTCATGGTTTGTATTTCCATTTACTTTTTTTGCTATTGCAGGCTATACCAATGCACTAAACTTAATGGATGGGTTAGACGGCTTGGCATCTTCTCTGTCTATAGTTATATTTTCAGCTTTCTTGGCTATTGGATTAGAGCACAAAGATGAACTACTTATTTCTCTTTCTTCATTTTTTATTGTGACATTACTTGCTTTTTTACTTTTTAACCGGAATCCAGCCAAAATATTTATGGGAGACAGTGGTTCTTTAGCATTAGGAATGGTGATTGTAATATTAAGTATTAAGGCACTACAGTATATTACACCAGCTTCTGTGTTGTTTATTATTGCTTTGCCTATACTTGATACATTTATAGTGATGACTAGACGTATTCAAAGGGGCCTTTCACCATTTAAAGCAGATAAAAACCATATGCACCACTTTTTATATAATATCAAAGGTGATGTTAGATACACAGTAATGATACTTGTCGTGATGCAAATAATTTTTTCGCTTATAGGGTATCAAGTGAGTGATGCCAATAATCTTATTTCATTGGTTTTATTTGCTTTATTGTTTTATATATATTTAACTTTATTTGATCAACGGCTAAAAAGGCGTAAGAAAGTAAAAAAAAGTAAAAAAAAGAAACAGAATAAAAATAAATAAATAAATACATTGAATTAGATTTAGAAAAGCTAACACTATGTGGAGTATATAAAATGTATAAAAGAATGTACTATAAGAAGATTATAGTATCAATACTCTTCATCATAAGTATGCATCACTCTTCCTGTGCAGTACCTATTAAAATCATGCCACTTGGTGATTCTATTACAGAAGGAGTTGCTCAAATACCAGATAACCCAGATCAGAATAGTTCAAACTATAATGGTACTGTCACAGCAACAGCAGATAGAATA
>JAKIUE010000141.1 GCA_021647715.1 Sulfurovum sp. | reverse complement strand
GCTACACAGGAAGAGAGATGGACGCAGATGACTTGTACTACTACAGAGCCAGATACTATGACCCAAATACACAACGTTTCCTCTCACTTGACCCTATAGGGTTTGAAGCTGGGGATTTTAACTTTTACAGGTATGTGGGGAATGATCCGGTTAATTTTAGAGATCCTAGTGGGTTGGAGAGTTGTGAGTGTACGATGACAAGTGAAGCCACTAAATCTACTTACCCTGACAAAAATGATTTAATAGCGGTAGACCCTAAAGTACTACGTGAAAACCGTATTCAAAAGATGTTAGAGAGATCACAAAGAGGGGTAGATGCAGGACGAGGTATACCTCTTATGACTAGAGAACAAGCATCAGCTAGGGTGGATAATATAGATGCAATGAATGGAAAAGTTGGGGATGTTGTGGGGCTTGGGTTGTCTACTGCATCTTTATTTAATCCTATGGGGCTTGGTGTTAGACTAGGGATTGCTGCTCTTTGTATTGATGTTGCACAAGAAGATGAAATGGGTATTCTAACAGGTGGTGCAGCAACTATCGTAAACCATCCTGTAACCAAAACTGCAGATATTGCTTATGGTATATGGGCGGTAGTTAATTGAATTTTTTTTCTAAAAAGTACTGGAAAGAGCAACTTGATATCAATATACAAAAATATACTTTATTTTCTATTTTAATCAGTTCGTTAGTAATAGTACCATTTTTACACAATATATTAGAAACAAAAGAACTTCTTATTTTGATTTTTACGCTCACTGTGTTGATACAATCTATTTTTGATTGGATATTTGATTTGCCTAATTATCTTATAGGCGATAATAAGATAACTTACCGTATTATATCATTAATAATGGCAATATGTATTTTTTACATGTTTTTTATAGGCTACCTATATAAGCACTATCCATTTTTAGAAAACCTCATAGGTGCAACATGGGTTATAGAGCATTTTAATTTTTAATGAGTTCCAAAATTGCTTACAAAGATACTAAATCGGATATAGGACCAAAGGCGTAACATCATAGCCATACTCAACCACGAGAAACAACTCTTAGCCACCATACTCCACCACCCCACAAGAACAGATACCCCTCTAAGCATCACCAACATCAATGGGACGTTCTACTACCACAGAGACCACCAAGGAAGTATCATAGCCCTAAGCAATGAAGAGGGAGAAGTAGTAGAACAAATCACTTATGATGGACACTACGGTAAAGTACTTAAACACAGCATACAAGAAAAAGACCTCACCCTAAACCCTTATGGCTACACAGGCAGAGAGATGGACGCAGATGACTTGTACTACTACAGAGCCAGATACTATGACCCAAATACACAGAGATTCCTCTCACTTGACCCTATAGGGTTTGAGGCTGGGGATTTTAACTTTTATAGGTATGTGGGGAATGACCCTGTGAATTATGTGGATCCTAGTGGGTTGGAGAGTTGTGAGTGTACGATGACAAGTGAAGCCACTAAATCTACTTACCCTGACAAAAATGATTTAATGGCGGTAGACTCTAAAAAATTACGTGAAAACCGTATTCAAAAGATGTTAGAGAGATCACAAAGAGGGGTAGATGCAGGACGAGGTATACCTCTTATGACTAGAGAACAAGCATCAGCTAGGGTGGATAATATAGACGCAATGAATGGAAAAGTTGGGGATGTTGTGGGGCTTGGGTTGTCTGTTGGGGCAGCGTTTAGTCCTCCTGGACTTGCGGTAAGATTAGGAATTGCGGCAGTTTGTATTGATATTGGGCAAGAAGATATGACTGGTACGAGTATAGGTGTTGCTGCACTTACTAAAAACCCTACAGCTTCTGCCATAGATATTGGGTATGGTGTTTGGCAGGTCGTCAAATGAATGGGTTTCAAAAAGAATATTGGATACTTCAATCTCGTATATTTAACTCTAAATTGAAATACTACTTTTTTTCTTTATTAATTAGTATATCTTTACACGTATTTTTTCTGTATGGTAGTGAACCTATTAAAATAATTATTTTTAAAATAATTATTTTTAGTTTACTAATATCAGGCATATTAGAGACTATTTTAAAATTACCAAACTTTTATATAAAGAGTGATAAAACAAATGAATTTGAAGTAAGGTTTTATATGATAATAGTACCACTGATTATATATCTTCTAATTATATTTGGTTGGTTTACTTTCTAGAAGTATAATGCTCCCCAAATTTCAAACCAGTAAATCAACCGACTGTTTCAAACGATGGTAACCTCACACAAAGTGGAGGTAAAGAGAGTGCAGGCGAAATGAGTTGGATAGTTGCTGTAGATGAAAATGGTACGATAACAAACGTTGTTTTTCACTGTAATTAAACTAAAGGAAGATAAACAATGAAACATATATTATATAAAATACTTTTAGTTACACTCTTATTTTCTAGTATCTCTGCTGATATTAGTCAAAGCCAAGTAGATGAATATATGAAAGTTTCAAGAACAGGAGCTTTTTTACAGTATCTACAGGATGCTATGTTTTATCAAATTGTTCGTATTTATAAATTAGATTTAAATAATACATCTAATGAAGTATTGGATCTCATAAAGAATAAACTTAATAGTCAAGCATATGTAGGGCAATATACTGAAAAATTTAAATTACTTGACTCTTCTCAGTATAATAAAATGATGTCATTTTATTATACTCCTACTGGAAAAAAATATGCAAAAGTTATAGAAAAAGATTTTAAATTAGATAAAAATTCATCAAGAGCTACATTGAGTGCAAGTTTTAAGAAATTTTTACTGAAGAATCCTTTTACTGAAGAAAAAAAAATGCTTATTCGAAAAATTACTCAAAATTTAAATGTTGTTGCTATTTTTATAAAAACAATGGAAGAGTTGAATATTTACAAAAAGTATACTCTTCCTTTAAAATATAATATAGATAGCATTAAATCCATAGAGGTTATTAAAAAAGAGATTAAAAAGAATTATGCTTTGAATAGAGAACATGAAGAAGAAACAAATATGATTTATTTTAAAGACTTTTCAGAAGAAGAGTTAAAAGAGATTTTAGATTATACTGCAACAGATATAGCTAAATTAGAGTACAGATTAATGATGGAGGCTAGAAATTCTTATTATAAAGAAGTAATGAGTGATATTATGAAAGATTTATATGAGTAAAGAGGTACGGTGACAACGACAACCCTAAAACTCACCTCCTCTCAGCCAACCTACGCTAAAATAACCCATGTCTAAAAAACCAAACTTCTCTTTCTCTTCTTTTAAAAACCACACCAACACAGGACAAGTATGGCACTTTGAATACGAAGAAGAGCAAACCATCGTTA
>JAKIUE010000140.1 GCA_021647715.1 Sulfurovum sp. | reverse complement strand
GATCGTGTGGGTATCTGCTTTACTGTATCAAAAGTAAGACCTGCAAATATTAGTAGGGCAAACATACCACCACCATAATAAATATTCTTAGCCATACTTTTTGTTATACGTTCAGTCATAAGATTATCCTCTTTTTAAATTCTACCTATAAGTAGTAATTGAAATGGTAGCGAGTAGTAGATTAATTCTACCTTTAGGTAGTATTTAAAAATATTTTACTATAATAATGCATGAACGTTTGAAAAAGGAGTGATATGCAATTAAGTAGTACTTCCCGATATGCCATAAGAATATTGTCTTATATGGCAAAACAAAAGGATACCCAACACATTAATGCCACGGTTCTAGCTGAAGTACTTTCTATTCCTTATAAATTTTTAACCAAAATAATGACGGAACTAGTCAATGCAGGATTTCTTATCTCTATAAGAGGAAGGGAAGGGGGTTATGCATTTTTAAAAGAGAGCTCTGAAATAAAGATACATGATATTCTAGTGGTATTCAATGATGCTATAGAAGACAAGCAGTGTGTTTTGGGTATAGGCTTTTGCAAGGGTAATGATATAAAAGAAAAAAAGTGTGCCTTGCATGACCAGTGGGAAGACTCTAAAGAAGTATTGCAAAAAATGTTTAAGGAGTCGAGTATCGAAGATATTACGAAAGAAGGGATAAAACTTTAATTTTATGTATAGGACTTTAGTTTTAGACTTCTATGTATTAATATTAAACAGTTATAATTCGCAGATACATAAACATACATAAAAAGGATAATTAAATGAATAGATTATTAGTCATATTATTGGTTTTAGGATTAAGTACACAAATACATGCTGAAGTTGCAAAGAAAAAGGTTGGGACAAAAGCACCTGTTGTGGTGATAGAAACAAATGTTGGAAAAATAGAAGTAAAGTTGTATCCCAAAAAATCACCTTTAGCTGTTGAAAACTTTTTAGGTTTGGCTAAAAAAGGGTATTACAATGGGACTATTTTTCATAGAGTGATTAAAGGTTTTATGATTCAAGGTGGAGATCCAACAGGTACAGGTAGAGGCGGAGAGTCTATTTGGGGAAAAGAGTTTAAAAATGAAAATACACCAAATTTAGTTTTTGATAAACCTTACTTACTTGCAATGGCTAACCATGGTATGAACACTAATGGAAGTCAGTTCTTCATAACCACGGTGCCTACAGCACATTTAAACGGTGGTTATACTATTTTTGGAGAAGTTGTGTCTGGTAAAGAGGTGGTGCAAAAAATAGAGAATGTGTCTGTATCTCCAGGAGCAAATAGACCTATGTTCCCGCAGACTATGCAAAAAGTGTATATTAAAAAATAGATGGATTTAGAGCTACTACGCCAAGAACGCCAAAAATGGCTTACTTGGAAAAATATACACCCCTTTCAAGAAGCTATTAAAAATTTACCTACGTATGAAAATATGGAGTTAAGTTTTGGTGATAGTGTTACTATAAATATACCTACCTTAACACAAAAACAAAGTGTTCAAATCAAAGAGACGGCACTTCTTATGAAACCTTGGAGAAAAGGTCCTTTTCAAATCAATGACCTTTTTATAGATTCAGAGTGGCAAAGTCAAATTAAGTATAATCTTTTAGAGCCACATTTTAATCTTAATGATAAAGTAGTGGGTGACATAGGTTGTAACAATGGATACTATCTTTTTCGCATGCTGGCACATAAGCCTAAAAAACTCATAGGGTTTGATCCTTCAGCGATTTACTATTCACAATTTCAATTTTTAAATCATTTTATAAAGTCTGATATTGTATATGAATTATTGGGTGTTGAACATGTGGAATTTTATGAACATAGGTTTGATGTTTTATTTTGTTTAGGTGTACTTTATCATCGTTCTGATCCAGTGGCAATGCTTAAATCTCTTTTTAAAGGGCTTAACAAGGGTGGTGAACTCATCTTAGACACCTTTATGATAGATGGAAATGATGAGATATGCCTTACTCCTAAAGATAGATACTCTAAAATACCAAATATCTATTTTGTACCCACCGTGCCTGCACTTGTAAATTGGTGTAAAAGAGCAGGGTTTGAAAGTGTAGAAGTGCTAGAGACTATGGTGACAGAGCCATCAGAACAGAGAAAAACAGAGTGGATAGAGACGCAAAGTTTAGAAGATTTTCTAGACCCAAATGACAAAACAAAAACAGTTGAGGGATATCCTGCACCTAAAAGAGTATATATTAAGGCTATGAAAAGTACCTAGTTATTGTGGCATTGACAAATATTTGACAATTTTAGTTTATAGTATGTGGAATATATCTAAGATAAAGTAAAAGTACTTTTATTTTTAAATAAGGTAGTTTTAGCTATAAATACACTAATAAATAGAAAAAGTAGAAAAACTTTAAGTTTTGGGCTTTTACGTTAAGAAATGGAAATAGATGAGAATATTAACTGTTGGTTTTAATGATGAGTATGTAAAAGAGCTTGAAAAAGAATTAGAAAATTATTTTATATGTATTGTAGACAATGCAAAAGATTTATATGATGCAACAAATTTTACAGACTTTAGACATTATGAATTGGTTGTCATTGTGGATGAAGGTGTGAAATTTTCACTTGAGCGTTATGTGAATGAAGTGAAAAAGAAAAAGAGTGAAACTAAGATTATTATTTTATCTACAAATATGCGTAGACAAGAAGCTTTTTTTGACCTAGGTATAGATGATGTGATTAGCAATCATGCTGAACATCCAGATCTTGTTGCTACTAGAGTACTTTCAAATATGAGACATCTGTTTTGTACACATGTAAATATAGAAAAATTAGTGATAGATATAGCCAATAAAAAGATAGAATATGATGAAAAAATAGTTTCACTCAATGGTAAAACATTTGATATCTTAGCCTATCTTGCACTTCGTAAACAGCGTGTTTTCTCAAAAGATGAGATTATAAATGCACTTTGGGAAGAACCAGAGTACGTGAGTGACAATACAGTTGAAGTGGCTATAAATCAAATACGTAAACGTCTCAAAAGCATACTTGGTTTTCAAGTGATTCATACAGTACGTAGACGTGGGTATAAATTTTCATACTAATATCATCTTACTTTTTTCTCATATATAGGACTATAGACTTATAGTCCAATCTCTCGTTGCTTATCTCTTTTTTGTTATACTTCTTTTACTAATGATAAAAAGGGTCTTACTTATGAAAAAATTATTTCTTTATGTTTTTTTGGCATTACTTGTTCTGGGTGGGTTATTTACCTATGTGTTATATACAGAAGGATTCTTCGAAAAAGCACCTGAAAAATCTGAACTAAAACCTTTTGAGATGAAATGTGAAGCAGGGAAGTGTGCCGCAGGTAAATGTGCA
>JAKIUE010000139.1 GCA_021647715.1 Sulfurovum sp. | reverse complement strand
ATTTGGAATGTTTCATTCCACCCCATGTGTGGTACTTTTTGTGGGTGGTCAAACTTGTTTTCATCAAAGGCTACTACTTTACCAGGGATGAGTCCTAGTCCTCTGGTAGAGCCAAACTCTTCTGAGCTTTCAAAAAGCAGTTGCATACCTAGGCAGATACCTAGTAGGGGTTTTCCACTTTTAGCATAAGTGATGACTGCGTCATCCATGCCATTGCTTTGCAGGTGTTCCATGGCATCAGCAAATGCACCCACACCAGGTAAGATGAGTTTGTCATATTGAGAAAGTTTAGAAGGGTCACTTTCAAGTTTTGCTTCTGCACCCATTTTAGTAAAAGCATTTATCACTGAAGCGAGGTTACCCATGTTGTAATCAACGATGCCTATCACGTATGTGTTCCTTATGAGGAGGTATTTTGTTGAGAGATTATATCTAATTAAAAGTAAAAGGCTTAAGTGTCTATATATCAGAGTATTTAGTCTATTTGGATAAAATAAAGACTTAAACCCAAATATCGAAATAGGAATTTATGACTTTGCATCATCATCGCATTCATGGGATTCGTATAAAATAATCGCCGAACCTACGGGTGCGACTCATATTTTCTACAAAACCCACAAATACGAGCATAAAACAAATTCAAAGAATCCTATTTCGTTATTTGGGTTAAATACATTTGGGATAGATAATGAGAGAAAAAATAGAATATGCCTTCATAAAACTATTTTTATACTTTAGTAAAATTTTGCCTAAATCTTTGATGTACAGTTTTATCAAAAATCTTACAATGTTAGTTTATCATCTAGATAAAAAAAGAAGTAGATTGACCAAAGATAATCTTAGTAAGGCTTATCCTGAAAAATCACGTGAAGAGATTAAAACACTCTCCAAAGAAGTCTATGTCGAACTCTCTAAAACCATTTGCGAAATATTACTTATGGCAGTAGACCGCTTTGATATAGATGATGCGATAGTCAATTTAGAAGAGAGTAAAGAAAAATTAAATGACCTTGTAGCACATAGTCCTTCTGGCATAGTGGTACTTACTGCACATTTTTCCAACTGGGAGCTTGCAGCACATGTTTTAGCCAAACATGGTTTGCCCATGCTAGCAGTAGGAAGAAAAGGGAACAACACATATATAGATGAAAAAATTACGCTTCCCTTTAGAGCAAAATATGGCAACGAACCTGTGAGTAAAAAACAAGCCATGCTTGCTATGGCAAAGAGACTTAAAAAAGCACAAGCAGTAGGCTTACTGTTAGACCAAAAATCAGGTCATCTAGGTAGTGCAAAAGTAGATTTTTTTGCTATGCCTGCTGAGACTACACTTTCTGTAGCTTCGTTAAAACTAAAATTAAATCCGATGATTGTCCCTATTTTTATAGCCAGACAAGAGGATGGAAAGTACAAGATGATTATAGAAAAGCCGATAGAATATAGTGCGGAGGAATTAAAAGAAAAAGAAGAAAAATTAACAGCAATGACACAAAAGTATACTTTGGCAATAGAGAATGTAATCCGTCAATACCCAACCCAATGGTTTTGGATGCATAACAGGTGGCGAAGATGAAGCATCTGCTGATTTTAAGTGATGGACGCTTAGGACACATGAACCAATCTATAGCTTTCGCAAAAACGATGGAATACACTTATGATATACATGAAGTAAAATTTAAAAATAAATTGTATAAAGCACTCTCTTATCTTTTTGATAGATTTGGGATTTACACAAAATCCCTATTTGACATGAATGCTATCAAAAAATATGATATGGTCATAGGCACAGGTTCAAATACCTATTATCCTACAAAAGTAATGGCACAAAAGTGGGGTATAAAATCTGTAGTGATGATGTTACCAAAAGGATATCGTCTTCATTTTGACATGATATTTGCACAAAGCCATGATAACCCTCCTAAACAAAAAAATATTATAGAAATGCCAGCAAACTTTTCGTATGTCTCTCCCCAAGGGGTATATAAACCTAAGAAAAAAGCCATAGCCATAGTCATAGGGGGGAACAATCAGATATGTAAAATAGAGCTAAAAGTATTAAAAAAACAGCTAGATTTTATAAAAGAAAATTATAAAAAGTATGAAATAGCAGTGAGTACTTCACCACGTACATCAAGTGGAGTAGAAGCATTGGTTCAGACTTATGATTTTGATTATGAAGTGATATTTTCACAAAACCCTATCAACCCCATACCTGATTTTTTAGAACAGTGTGAAACTGTTTTTATCACAGCAGACAGCACTTCGATGATATCAGAATCAATCTCTTATGGGAAATGTAATGTGGTGATACTTCCTTTAAAGTGTAAAAAAGAGAGCAATAACAGCAATAAATTTACACTATTTATACAAACATTACAAAAAGAGGGGTATCTACATATTTTCGATGGAAGCATTCAAAATAAAAACAAGAAGATAGACTTTCTTCAGTATGCAAAAAAGGCAAAACTATGAAAATCGTACAACTGTTACCAGAACTTAACGAAGGCGGTGTAGAGCGTGGTACGATGGAACTGAGCCGGGAACTTGTAAAGTTGGGGCATGAGAGCATAGTGATTAGTGCAGGGGGCAAGTTAGTAGAACAGATAGAAGCGGATGGAGGAAGGCATATTACTTTGGATGTGTGTTCTAAAAATATCTTGACTTCACCTTTTCGTATGTTGAAGTTGCGACAGGTATTAAAAGAGTTACACCCTGATGTATTGCATGCACGTTCTCGTGTACCTGCGTGGCTTACCTATCTGGCAAATAAAAAGCTTCACTTTCCTTTCGTGACCACTGTACATGGATTTAATTCAGTAAATGCGTATAGTAAAATTATGACAAAAGGAGATAGTGTTATCTGTGTAAGTGATGCTATCAAAAAGCATATACAACAACATTATCATACGCAAGAAAAAAAGATTACGATTATACCTAGAGGCATTGATCTTGAAAAGTTTAATCCAGAGTATATTGATAAAGTATTTATACGCCATTTTAAAGAAAAATATGCACTTCAAGATAAGTTTATAGTGACATCAGTGGGACGGATTACTCAACTTAAAGATTTAGAAACATTTATTCGTGCTATTGCTGTATTGAAAGAGAAGCGTACAGATATTATGGGACTCATCGTAGGTGGCGTGAGAGAAGACAAACAAAGTTACTTTAAATCATTACATATTTTAGTAAAAGAGTTTCGCCTAGAGAAAAACATTATTTTTACTGGTTCACAGGAAAAAGTGGCTGAAATTTATGCATTGAGTAATGTGGTAATCAGCAGCTCCAAAAAACCAGAAAGTTTTGGCAGAAGTGTGGCAGAGGCATTGGCTATGAATACACCTGTAGTTGCAACAGAACATGGTGGGGTTTT
>JAKIUE010000138.1 GCA_021647715.1 Sulfurovum sp. | reverse complement strand
GGCAAAAAACGATGCTTATTGGTGAACAAAAGGGACGTGGGGTTAAAAATAAAATAAAACGTAACTTCGGTATGCCAAATCCTGAGGGGTACAGAAAAGCTTTACGTGCAGTACGTATGGCAGAAAAGTTTGATATTCCTGTACTGATGCTCATAGACACTCCAGGAGCCTATCCTGGACTTGGGGCAGAAGAACGTGGACAAAGTGAAGCCATCGCTAAAAATCTTTTTGAGTTTGTTTCTATAAAAGTGCCTATGGTCTCTGTCGTCATTGGGGAAGGTGGCTCTGGTGGTGCTTTAGCCATTGGTGTGGCAGATAAGTTTGCGATGATGCGTTACTCAGTATTTGCAGTAATTTCTCCAGAGGGATGTTCTGCTATTTTATGGGATGATCCTAAGAAAGTTGAAGCTGCAACTAAAGCACTTAAAATTACACCATCAGACCTGTTAGAACATAAGCTCATAGACGATGTGCTTGATGAACCACTTATTGGTGCACATAGAGACAAGCAGACAGCTGCAGATGTACTCAAAAGCTACTTTTTAGACAATGTAAAAGCCTTGAGAGAGCTTTCAGTAGATGAAATGCTAAGTCAACGGTATGATAGACTTATCGCTGTTGGTGCATATACTGAATAGAACATAAAGTAAGCAAAGCACTATTTAGCCGAGACTAGTCACTTTTTTAATAGATGGATATATAATCATGATACATGAAATAGCAAATACAATTGTTTCTTATATAGGTGACATGGGATACTGGGGTATCTTTCTTCTTATGTTTCTTGAGAGTACTTTTTTCCCTTTCCCCAGTGAAATTATTATGATACCTGCGGGGTATCTTGCTTTCAAGGGAGAAATGAATCTTTACCTTGTCGTATTGGCAGGTATTTTAGGTTCCGTTGGAGGGGCATTGTTAAATTATTATTTAGCAATGGCATTTGGTAGAACTTTTATTTTGCAATACGGTAAATATTTTTTTATCAAAGAAGAGACCTTAGATAAGTTAGAGTCGTTTTTTGCGAAACATGGAGAAATTTCTACTTTTACAGGTAGACTTATCCCTGGTATTAGACAACTTATCTCTCTTCCTGCCGGATTGGCACGTATGAATATGGCTAAGTTTTCATTTTATACAGCATTAGGAGCAGGAATATGGGTAGTTGTACTTGTTACAGTAGGGTATTTGGTTGGTTCAAATGAAGACCTTATTTCCGAGTATTTAAAATCAGCTACACTCATTGCCTTGATATCTGTTGTGTTCATTACTATCTTTTATGTGGTGAGATATAAGAGACGTAAAGAGATTTTGGAAAAATAATCATTACATTTATGTATCACTTATATTTAATTGGTTAAACTCATTTAGTAAAATTATTTAAAGGAAAAAAATGAAAATCATTTCAAGTTTAGTAGTTGCTACCGCACTATTAACTACAACACTATCAGCAAAAGAGGGCGACTTTTACGCAGGGCTTCAGTGGTATGGATTAAGTGGTAAGTATGATGTTACTGATCAAATTACAGCACAGGCTATTGTAGGTTTATGGGGATACTCAAGTCTTAAAAGTATCACAGGTAGAGTAAACTATAAGTTTATTCAAAAAAATCATACAGACTTTTATGCCTATGGAAGTCTATCAAGTTGGTCATGGAGCAGTTCTGTGTATGGTGATGAAACTGTATTTGGTTTTGGGGCAGGGGTAGGTGCTGAATACGACATCAGAGGAATCAATAGAAACTTTATACCACTTTTCATAAGTGCAGACATTGGTGTACAGGTTGCAAGTTTTGATCATTATGATAATTTCGCGGGTCTTGGTATTGGACTAGGTGTGCATTACAAATTCTAATGTATCTATTTACTATAGAGAGCTTTCTTTATAGTACCCACGACATATATTTCTTCTTTTTAATCTTCACACTTTTCAAAGCTTTCAAAACTTTATCTATAACCGTATGATGTATAGCAACATAAGACTTGGTATCGGTGATGTTTATCTTTCCTATGAGCTTTCCATCTATACCTATTTCTTTACAAAGGGTACCCAAGATGTCACCTGCACGTAACTTCGTCTTTTTACCACCATGTAGGCACAAGGTATCGTACTCTGAGGTCATCTTAAACTTCGCGTCCACTCGTAAATCTTTGAGTTCTTTCTTTTTTGCTTTACTTAGGACATAAGCACACTTTTCTTTGTCCTTAGGAGAAAAGAGAGAGATGGCTGTGCCTGTGGCATCTGCACGTCCCGTGCGTCCTACTCTATGTGTGTAGACTTCAGGGTCAAATGGTAAGTCGTAGTTGATGACGAGTTCTATATTTTTGATGTCTAGTCCACGTGAAGCTACATCTGTAGCAACCAAAATACGTTTAGAACCATTGGAAAAAGCTATGACAGACTCATTTCGGTCTCTTTGCTCTAGGTCTCCATGTATGTCTATGACGGCGTGTCCACGTCCTGCTAAGGTGTCCGTAAGTGAATTAACTTCTAGTTTAGTATTACAAAAGATGAGCAGTGACTCTGGCTTGTATGACTGTATAAGAGCAGTAAGGGTTTTGAGTTTGTCAGAAGTCTCATAGACAAGCTCGTCTATTTTGTTGGCTTCTATGACAGTATCTACTTTTATGGTCAATGGCTGATTGAGTAGGGCTTTGGCTAGTTTTTCTATGTTATGGGGAAAGGTTGCTGAAAAAAGCAGCGTCTGTTTTCCTCTAGGCATATTTGAGCTAATCTTCACTATCTCATCATAAAAGCCCATGTCTAGCATACGGTCTGCTTCATCAAGGACTAATGTTTTTATGTTTTCAAGTGTCAACGTTTCTTTAGCTAGGTGATCTTGTATACGTCCAGGTGTACCTATGAGTATGTGAGCGCCTTTAGCTAGAGAATCAGCTTGGCTACGTAAAGGTACACCACCATATAAAGTGAGTATTTTAAGGTTTGCTTTGTAGGATGCAATTTTTCTTAACTCTACAGCTATCTGGTCTGCTAGTTCTCTTGTGGGTGTAATGATAATAGTTTGGGGTTTATAATTATTTGTATGGGTTCTCATGACACAAGGTAATCCAAATGCCAAAGTCTTACCCGAGCCAGTTTTAGATTGTGCTAAAACATCACGACCCTCAAGTATAGGATTGATGGCTTTTTCTTGTATCTCAGACATGGCAGTAAAGCCTAGCGTGTCTATAGTGTGAAGAAGTTCATCGGGTATGTCTTGAATAGTGTTAAACTGTGCCATGTACTTCCTATAATGTTAAGGGTTAAGCTTTAGATTTTTTATAATCCAAAATCATTTTGTATGCTTCGTCTTTGAGGAGAAGCTTTTCTTTTTTAAGTGTTTCAAGCTCTACATCAGTTAAAATAACGCGGTCTGCTTCTGCATCTTCAACTTTTTTATCAAGTGCATTATGTTTTTCAAAAA
>JAKIUE010000037.1 GCA_021647715.1 Sulfurovum sp. | reverse complement strand
AAGTCAGATTTTGAATAACTTAGTTTTGAAATCAGTGTCATAGCATCAAATCCATAGGTAGACTTTAGTGCAAATGCATCAGTTTTTTGTCTGTCTGCTCCTGGTTCATCTGATTGAGAAGTCAAACTGTTATCTAACGTAAAAGCATCATATCCATTATTAACATTCACATGCATATAATTAAAATCAACCGTATGATTATCACTCACAAGCCACTTTAACTGTGTTTTAACTGTAACTTCATCTATTTTATTTGTATCATCACGATTTAAAAAAGAATTTTTTAAATATCCGTCACTACTATTTTGATAAAATGAAAACCTACCCAATAGCGTATCTTCAATTAATGGCACACCTAATGCAAAACCAATTGCTTTAGTATTGTAATTACCAACAGTTGCTTCAATGTGCCCTTGTGGTTCTTTTGTAGGTGCATTACTTTGTGCAGTGATCACTCCAGCAAGTCCATTTGCTCCAAAAGTTGTACCTTGAGGTCCTTTGAGTACTTCAATTTGTTTGATATCAAAAAGTGTTGCACCTAGTGTCAAATGAGAAAAATCGATGCCATCTATAATCAGTCCTACCGATGGATTTATAGGTGTCTCAAATTGACTTCTCTCTCCTATACCACGTATTTGTATATATTTTGCTTTTGATGCACCTGATGCAAAATTCACATTGGGTGTCGTAGCCAAAGTTTCTATAAATGATTGAGAAGCTTTATCATAAATCTTATCTTCATTTATCACTGTTACGGAGTTAGAAGTTTGAGAAAGCTTTTTTTCCCTAAAGTCAGAACTTACTACTATAGGGTCAAGTGTTACCTCTTCTGCAAAAGTGTTTGTACTCATTAACGCACAAGAAGCGATGAGTGAAAGTGTTAAAATTTTGGATGTCATGTTATTTCCTTAAATTATTTTAAGGAGAGGAGTACATTCATTAATGTATTTGTATACTTCTCTTCCCTACGCTGGCATTAACCAGTTCAAGTTCAATGGGTTTTCTCAGCTATACCTATTTAAAGATACTTGCACCCCAAGAGATTGATAATGAGTTATACTTTATATAAACTATAATAATGCTTAAGCAACATTCTATTTTTTAAAAGCTTCCATAAGTGCTACCGTTTTCTCTTTTGAAACCTCACCCTTTACAAGCACATCTGATATCATTGCTATACCTGAGGCTGCATTCGTTTTTACTACATGCTTTATATTCTCAATAGTAATACCCCCAATAGCTACAATAGGATAATCTACTTTACTAGCCCATGCTTTTAGCCTTTCGGTACCTACAGTATCATAGACTAACTTTTTAGAAATAGGCTCATAAATAGGGCCAATGGCCAAATAACTTGGTTCAAACCCAAGAGCAATGTCTATCTCTTTGGGTGTATGGCTACTGATACCTAGTCGTATACCAGCATCTAGGATGGCTTGCACATCTGCTTCTTGGATGTCTTCTTGTCCTAGGTGTATGCCATAGGCTTTGTGTTTGATGCCTAGCTCCCAAAAGTCATTGAGAAAAAAGCGTGCATTGAACTCTTGCGATATCTCTATGGCTTCTATCACCTCATCTTCTAGTGCTTCTCCAGAGAATGCATCTTTGGTACGTAGCTGTGCGGTAGTGATACCTACTTCATAGAGGGGTCTTAGTTTGTAGGCTCGATCTACTATAGGGTAGATGCCTAGTGGTGTTTCGTCACATTTTGGGAATTTCATATTTACTCTTTCTTTAATTTTGCTCTTGTTCTACTCTCATTTAATCACGTGAATGCGTGCCCTATCCTTCTGAACACCCTTGAAAACGGAGTGATTTGAGAGGAAGGACGATTTTTTGTTTCGTTTTTTCTAAAAAAATGAAAAGAAAAACAACACCACTATTTGAATTTACAGGAAACAACAATAAACAAAATCAATCATTAATCAAACTGATGCCAAAACGGCGTCCCCACCGTCGGCGTAGAGGGACTTGCAAACTCACGTTCCTTCATAACCCCTGCCTCATACCCCAAACGTCCTGCCTCAATTGCTACTCTAAAAGCATCGGCCATCTTCACAGGGTCTTGTGCAAGCGCTATGGCAGAGTTAAGCAGTACCCCATCATAACCTAGTTCCATCGCTTGTGTAGCATGAGAGGGTTTACCTATGCCTGCGTCAACTACGAGTTTTAAATCAGGGAACTGTTTACGTATGGCTATAAGATTATCTGGATTCATCAACCCTTTTCCTGAGCCTATCATAGACCCCCAAGGCATGATGATGTTACACCCTACATCGGCAAGACGTTTGGCTACTACCAGGTCATCTGTAGTATAAGGAAAAACCTCAAAGCCCTCTTTTATGAGAACCTCAGCCGCCTTAACTGTTTCAAAAGGGTCTGGCTGTAGGTTGTACTGGTCGCCTATAACTTCAAGCTTTACCCAGTTAGTGCCAAATACTTCTCTAGCCATCTGTGCTGTGGTTATGGCTTCTTTTGCTGAGTGAGAGCCTGCTGTGTTAGGTAGCACCTCTATACCCATAGACTTTATGATGTCCCAAAACTGATTTCCACCCGTATTGTCGTTGCCACCTGCAGCTTGACGACGCAAGGAGACAGTGACTATCTGAGCACCCGATATTTTAATAGCATCTTCCATATTGGCAGGACTTGGATAAAGAGCTGACCCTATAAGCAAACGTGAACTTAACGTCTTACCCCCAATTTCCCATGTATCATTATCCACTTTATCCACCTTGAACAGGAGCCAATATATCTATTTTATCTCCCTCTTTTATAATCGTCTTACTGTACTCAGTGATAGGTACAAACGTTGTATTTACAGCTACGGCAAAGCCTTTTATTTTATATTCAAGTGCTTCTATCATTTGACTGACATCCAAATTTTCTTCTATCTCTTTTATCTCTCCATTAACTGAAACTTTAATCATTTTAAAATCCCTTCCTTTAATGCTTTTTCAACTATAGCAGGCGCAAGTAAATACCCATGTCTATAAAGTCCATTTATTCTAGTTATTTTTTCACCCTGCTCTATATTTGGTAAATTATCTCTTAAGGTCGGACGACAATTACTAAGCATCTTAACGATGCGTGCCTCCCCAAAACCTGAGTGCATAGAGTACACTGCAGAGAGCAACTCTAAGCTCGAACGTACAGACACAGGCGACATATCTTCACTTTCTATCTCAGTGGCTCCTATGACATACCTGTTGTTTGCACGTGGCACAATGTATATCTTGTAGCGAGGATGCAACATCCGTGTAGGTCTAGTGATGTTCACTTCAGGGGCATCAAGCCAGATAACTTCTCCACGTACACCACGTAAGTTTTCTACCTGTGCATTGGCTCCTAAGCCTCTGGTGTCAAATACCCAGTCAAATTTTTCTAAGGTACCATTGACCTCTATGCCCTCTTCTGAAACATGGCTTACTTTTTCTTCTTGCTTCCAAGTCACATCATCGTGGGCCAACAGATAGTCACTTGATGCTTTCATAAACTTTTGTGCATCTACTTGCCCCTCTTGGGGTATAAAAAATGCTTTGGCATGTTGCTCCAAGTCAGGTTCAAGCTGTGTCAGTTCTCTTCTATCTAAAAGTTTAATCTCTGATGCTTCATTTACTTTGGCTTTGAGTGTTTCTATGAAATGATCCAGCTCTTTATAGTCCTGAGGATGTGCAGTGATGATACTGCCTTTTTTGCTGTACGCTTCAGGAACATCAACCTGCTCTAACAAATCAGGCCATAAAACAATAGAACGATTACCATGCTCAAAAATTACAGACTCCGCAGTCTCTAGTTCTGCAAACACAGCGAGCATACCTGCAGCTGTCATGCCTGCTGCCTTTTCGCCGTAAGCTGTATCTTCATCAAAGAGTGTGAGGGTGTGTCCTTGGCGTAAGAGATTTAAAGCTAAAACTCTTCCGACAAGTCCTACACCTGCGATACCAATATGCATCTTTATACCTTTAATATTTTGTAGGGTGTTGTACCCTTACAACACCACATATAGACATACAATACAATTTCAAAAGGTGTTGTCATGGGACAACACCCTACGCATTTTCTACCTTACTTGCTTCCACATAAACCTCAGAACCCATTTCCTTAAACTTCTCAGACATCTCGTCCATACCCGCTTGTTTAGCAGACTCTACATCTGTACCTAATTCATCTGCATACTCACGAACCTCAGCAGATATTTTCATAGAACAAAACTTCGGCCCACACATAGAACAAAAGTGTGCTACTTTTGCAGCTTCCATAGGTAATGTCTCATCATGATACTCACGAGCTCTATCAGGGTCAAGACCGATGTTGAACTGGTCTACCCATCTAAATTCAAATCTAGCCAATGACATCGCATCATCTCTAGCACGTGCACCTGGGTGACCTTTTGCCACATCTGCTGCGTGTGCAGCTATCTTGTAGGTAATGAGTCCTTCTTTTACATCTTCTCTGTTTGGAAGTCCTAGGTGTTCTTTAGGTGTGACGTAACAAAGCATGGCACATCCGTACCAGCCTATCATCGCAGCACCTATGCCTGATGTAAAGTGGTCATACCCAGGGGCTATGTCAGTCGTTAAGGGTCCAAGTGTATAAAATGGTGCTTCATGACAGACTTCAAGTTGTTTTTCCATGTTTTCTTTTATCATGTGCATTGCCACGTGACCAGGGCCTTCTATGATGGTTTGTACGTCATGTTTCCATGCTATCTTAGTCAAACGTCCTAACTCTTCTAGTTCGCCAAACTGTGCTTCATCATTTGCATCTGCTCCTGAACCTGGACGTAAGCCATCACCTAGTGAAAAAGTCACATCATAAGTCTTCATAATCTCACAAATGTCTTCAAAGTGAGTGTTTAAGAAGTTTTCTTTATGGTGATGTATCATCCACTTTGCCATGATAGCCCCACCACGTGAGACGATACCTGTTACACGTTTAGCAGTCATCGGTACATGGTGCAAAAGAAGCCCAGCATGGATAGTAAAGTAATCCACACCTTGTTCTGCTTGTTCTATGAGTGTATCTCTAAACACTTCCCAAGTAAGGTCTTCAGCGATACCATTTACTTTTTCCAAAGCTTGATAGATAGGCACAGTTCCTATAGGCACTGGAGAGTTACGAAGTATCCAGTCTCTAGTTGTGTGGATGTTTTTACCCGTACTCAAATCCATAACAGTATCACCACCCCAACGTGTAGACCATACCATCTTCTCAACCTCTTCTGCAATGCTTGACGTCGTAGCTGAGTTACCGATGTTTGCATTTACTTTTACCAAAAAGTTACGTCCTATAATCATAGGCTCTACTTCTGGGTGGTTGATGTTTACAGGAATGACGGCACGCCCTTCTGCAACTTCTTTTCTTACAAACTCAGGCGTGATTTTCTGTGGAAGGTTCGCTCCAAAGTTTTCACCTTTAAGACGTTCTTCTCTCTCTTCATCCATAAGGTACTCTTCTCTCATAGCAGCATCTTGGTTTTCACGAAGTGCTATAAACTCCATCTCAGGAGTGATGATGCCTTGACGTGCGTACCACATTTGAGAAACGTTCTTTCCCTTTTTAGCTCTTAAAGGTGTACGTACAAGCCCTTTTGCTCCTGCCGTTACGTAGTCTAGTTGTACGTCTGTAGTATGTCCATTGTCTTCAGGTGCCATGATGCGGCCTTCATACTCTTCCACATCACCACGACCCATGATCCACTCATTTCTAATGCCTGGTATACCTTTGTCTACGTCTATCTCTACTGTAGGGTCTGTGTATGGGCCAGATGTATCGTATACACGTAACTTTGTTTCATTACCTAGCAAGATTTCTCTTACAGGTACACGAATATCTTTGTGTATTTCACCTTTGAGGTATACTTTAGTAGATGCGGGGAATGGTTCACGAGTGAGTTCATCGTTCGAAGTTGAAAATTTGTCTTTAAATTCTTTTGTTTTTGCCATGTGTTATCTCTTTCATAAATAATATACGAAAAGAGAGAAGTGTCATACGAAGTAAAGTGGATAAATTCATCACCTTTATAAAGTAATCAAATTATCCACTTGTTGTAGAATCACAATCTCTTCCTTACGCTGGTCTTAACCAGTTCAAGTTCAACGGGACTAGCATTTCTGCTTATCTCAGCCTAGCACCCTTTTGCAAAGATGCCAGCGCCCCGAGAGGTTTGATAAGGTCAATATAGTATAGATAAGATAAGAATTGTCTTAAAGGAAGAAAATATGCAATAAAAAAATATACAGTAAGGAAGTATGTATTGGGACTTAAAATAACAGAGTTACTTAATCCTCTGTTTTAACGTCCATTAATTCAGCTAAAAGCTCATCTATCTCATCTGATTCAAGCTCATCCCGTCCTAGTTCCTCAACAATAGCAAAACATTCAGTACGCATTTCACGCATCTCTTCGAGGTCTTCTTTTTGAGCAATGGAAGCCATTTTAGCTTTGTCGATACTTGAAAAAAGATCATCTATGGCAGCCTCTAAGTCTGGGATGATTTCTAATTCTAGTAGGTTTTTAAGTTTTTCTGCGTTTGTCATAGTGTTGTCCTAATGTTTATATAAAGGGATTATAGCAAAATACCCCATAGAACCCTCTATATTTTCACCTTCTACTCTAGTGTGCATGTGTATCATGTGCACCTATTGTATAGTTAAACTGTAAAACTATCTCATTTTTGTTATTTCTCATGCCTTCTTCGTCAAACAAAGAACTATCATGATTGTATTGTAATCGTATACGAGAAAATTCACTGGAGTTGTACTCTAACATTGCAGAAGCAACATACATATCATCTGGCTTGAACTTAGTTTGCCCGTTGGCGACAATATCATTTTTATTTATGGCAGAATAACGTAGCCCAGTTCGCCAATTTTTGTCATACTGATACACAAGTTCTGTGTAAAAACCGCCTTGTTTTTTGACAAGAGAGACTTCTTTCTTCCAACCATCTTCCTCTGCGTTAGGGATGTACTGCGTGCCATCCATTTCTCTATAGAGGTACTCACTCTGCCATGTTATGACATGATTTGCAGAAAAGTATTTTTTATAGGTCAAATCTACACCGTACAAAGTGCTATCTCCCGCAAAGGCATGTGCATTTTCTTCATCTTCTAGGTGGTCTATGTGGCTTTTCCCTTTTGCTATACTAGCTCCCGAAAGAACCGTGCCTCCTGCTAAATCAAAGGAAGTTTTTAAGTACCCTATCCACAAGCCTGGTTGTGTTACCTTGTCTATACCTTCAAAATCTTCTCCTGCGTGATGTGGTGCAAAAGCATTGACACCAAAACTCTGTTCATTTTCACCTTTAAGTGCTTCAACGCCTGCTACGACATAAGTAGACAAGGGCAAGACATACTGAAGCTGTACACCTATCTCGCTAATGCCATGGTCACCTAAGAGACTTTTATATATCAATGGCGTATCTGAAAAGTTGTAGTTATGACGATGCTTGTTGTTTAAGTCCCCAAAATCACTTTTAAACTTTCCTATCTTCATTTGTAGATTGTACGGTAAAGAACGTGTAGTGGCAAATGCCTCTCCTATCTCAAACGCATCTTCACTTAGGTGAAATACACCTTTTAAATCAAAGTGTGTATCTACTGAAGCATCCATAACAAGTTCGGCATAGTTTAAACTCAAACCATCATTTCCTGTAAGAGGTGCAGGAGCATGACCTTCATGACCATCACCACCACCATGTACAAAACCTGGTATCTCTAAGTGTTCTGTATGATGGTCGGAGTCAAAGCTTTGACGCGTATACGATGCATCTACTATCAATGACAAGTTTGGCATATAGCTCTCACTTTTACTTGTCTGTATTTTTTTACTTTCTAAAAGCGTCTCTAGTGACTCTTCTGTTATATTTTGTGCACATAAAAGTGCTGGCACAAGTGTGCTTGCTATCCATATTTTTTTCATCATTATCCTTATGGGTTCAAAGCATACTAAGCATAGCGATACTTTGATATTTTTCTTATTTTATTGGTAGGAAGTTATTGTGTTTATGAGAAAATATGGGGTGGTGCGTGTGAGAAATATCCTAAAGGGATGGGTGGAACCAAAAAAGTATGTAATTCTGAGAAGTCTACAGGTAACATTTGTGGCTGTTGCGTTAAATCTAAAGGTCTTTTGAAACTAAGACGTTGTGCTGTCCTATGCGTTTGTAATGTATTAAGTTCAACAAAAACAGGTACATTTGTCTCATGAGTATTTGCTTCAAGTTGTTTAGACACATCACAAAGATGACACTCCAATTCTTCGATAAAGTGCTGATTTGAATGTACGGTATTGATTTGATAGGCAAATAAAAAAAGTAAGGACAATAAGAGTTGTGAAAGATTTTTTATCTTCATAATTTTTTATTTCCTTTCTAAATTAAAAGCATATTTTTGGAATTATAGCATTAGGTTTTTAAGTTTCTCTGCGTTTATCGTAGTAGGTGTCCTCGTATTAATATAAAGGGGTTATCGCAAAATACCTAAAAAATTAGTAAGTAGTTTAATAAGGTCAAAACTTATACGTAAAATCCACAGCCCATGACTCTACTTTTACGTTCTCATTAGATATAGGTATTTCGTTTGCATCGTGTGTAGCGTAGCGTATTTGTACCAATACATCATCAAATTCATATCCTAGTAAAAGCATCATACTTCCATCAAAAGACATAGCATGATGCTGTACCTTCATCCCATCATTCATCACAGAGAAAATACGTTCGCCCACATACATCCCTGCTCCCACATGCCACTTGTCATAGTCTACATGGACTTTTAAACCTAAGGTAAAGTACTCTTTTTTAGTTTTGTTTGTATACTTATTGCCTTTTCTGTTTTGTAGATACATGTATTTTCCAATCATTGCCCCCTTCACCGTTACATCATTAAAGACTATCTTCTTACTCAACTTTATATCACTTTGGTAAACGTTAAAGTGTTTATAGTCTGAAATATATTGTACAAACTGCAGTCCTTTATATTTGTACCCTATCCCCATTACTTTCCCTCGATCTACATCTTTAATTAGGTTGTCCTCTATGCCTATGTAAGACAACATGAGCACATTGCCTTTGCTTAGTTGGTATTGGTATTTGAAGCTATATTTGTTTACTGACAAATCTTTTGCTACCTGAGGCTTTGTTTTTGTATCTGTATGCTCTACATACATTTGCACATGATGTTCTTTGTTTTGGTAGTCTATCTCCACAGAATAACGCCGTCCATCATCTTTTTGTTTGGAGTCCGTAAAACTAAGGTTTTCATAGTTAAACTTTATTTGGCTACTGCCCACATGTTCATGGTGTTCTTCTACTTCAGCTACAAGATAGCTTATGCCGATTAGAAGATATATGATTATATACTTCATTTTAGACTCCTAGATTTAAATTCTATTTTTATATCTTGTATACAAAAAGGTGCTGGTACAATCGCAGACACTATCCATATTTTTTTCATACTTAATCCTTATGGGTTCAAAGCATACTAAGCATAGCGATACTTTGATATTTTTCTTATTTTATTGGTAGGAAGTTATTGTGTTCTATGAGAAAATATGGGGTGGTGCGTGTGAGAAGTATCCTAAAGGGATGGGTGACACCACAAAAGTATGTAAGCCTGAGAAGTCTACAGGTAACATCTGCAGCTGTTGCGTTAAATCTAAAGGTCTTTTGAAACTAAGACATTGTGCTGTCCTATGTATTTCTAATGTATTGAGTTCGACAAATACAGGTACAGTTGTCTCGTGTGTATTTGCTTCAAGTTGCTTAGACACATCACAAAGATGACACTCCAACTCTTCGATGAAATGCTGATTTGAATGTACAATATTAATTTGATAGGAAAATAAAAAGAGTAAGGCTAATAAGAGATGTGAAAGATTTTTTATTTTCATTATTTTCCTCTTACTCCCTACACAAGATAATATTTTTGAAATTGTAGCATACAATAACTATTGGTTTTTAGATGAAGACTTCAAAAGTCTATAAACTATTGGTCGAACTATAGCTAAAAAAATGTACAATGTCCCCAAAATAATATTTAGGAGTTACACACATGCAAGAACCAAAAGACACTTCAGGACAAGCAACAGAGAATACCGCACAAACAAAAACACCTATAGATGGCATGTTTTACAAACGTGCAGACTCACATATAAACCTAGCAAACAGCCATATTCAAGCTAAAGTAGCACCTGCAGATGCTACCAATTCATTGATGTTTGCTTCATCTAGGTTTTCTGCATGGATAACAGCTGTAGGATTTAAAAATGCTGAAGAAATGCAAAAAGAAAAAACTGAAATTCTTGATTTCTTTACCACACAGTATAAATTTATGTTAGAACAAAATTTTGATGATTATGTAAAAAACTTTGATAAACTTATTAATGATGTAAAAAAGTATACTGAAAATAAATAAACAAATATATCAAAATATACAATTTCAGTAAGCCCATTAATTTGTTGTAGATTTTCCTAAACGGCGTGAGTGTAGAGAGGGAACATACGTAGTAGTATGTGACCAAACAGAACGAAGCCGTTTAGTCAAAGATGCAGTTCTGGCACTAAATTCCGATACCCCTGTCGCTAAAGCGTAAGTGGGGTAGAAAGAATGGGCTTAATGGCAGCCGCAACCTGTGCCGCAGCTCTCATCTGTTGCCGGTTTAGAAGCTTCTTTCATCCCCTCTTCTGCTTTAGCTGGTGCTGCCGCAGCAGCAGTTCCACCTGTACTACAAGCAGAAACCCCGGGAGGAGTGGTTGGTTGAACACCTGCATTTCCTGCAGATCCTTCAGTATTTACTTTTTCTATGAATTCCCATAGTTTAGATGCTGCTTCTTGGTAACGTTTACCTGTTTCAGAATCTGGTTTATGGTAGGCTATTGGATGACCAGTATCTCCACCTATTCTAATCGCTGGCTCTATTGGTATACGAGTAATGAGTTCAGTTTCAAATTCTTTAGCTACTGCTGCAGACGTCCCCATGCCAAAGATATCTGATTCTTCATCACATGAAGGACAAATAAACCCTGACATATTTTCTATAATACCCGCAGTTGGAATATCAAGCTTTTTAAACATATTAAGTGAACGTCTACTGTCATCTAAAGAGACTTCCTGAGGTGTAGTCACCGTAATACCTGCAGTGATAGGCACTGACTGCGCAAGTGAAAGTTGTGCATCACCAGTTCCTGGAGGCATATCAATAACAAGTACATCTAACTCTGACCACATAATGTCTCTTAAGAATTGTTCTATCGCTTTCATTATCATAGAACCTCTCCAGATAAGCGCTTTACCCTCTTCCATAATAGAACCCATAGACATGATTTCAACACCATATGCTTTAAGTGGTTCGAGTTTATTACCTTGTATCTCTGGTTTTTGACCATCAACACCCATCATCCGAGGGATGTTTGGACCATAGATATCTGCATCAAGTAAACCTACTTTTTTACCTTGCATTGCAAGAGAAATAGCGATGTTTACAGAAGTAGTTGATTTACCAACACCACCTTTACCAGAACTAACCATAACAAAGTTTTTAATATGAGGAGCAATATTTTTACCAGACACAGAGTTTGACATCTGTTTTGGAACTTGTGGTGCATTTATATTTACATGGATTTCTTCAAAACCAGCTTTTTCAAGCTCTTTTGTAGCATTTTCAATAAGCTCATTTTTCACTTCTTCTGCTGATGATGTAATATCAAGCATAAGCCCTACAGTCGTGTTTTCAACAACCACATCCTTTACAAATCCAAAAGTTACGATATCTTTCGTAAATCCTGGGTACGTTACATTTTTTAATGCATCTAATACATTTTGTTCTGTCATAAATATCCTTCAATATTAGTTATAAGGAGTTATACCATCCAAATCTTAAATAAGGTTGAAATCTCATGAAGTATGTTACCAAAAGGAGTAAAAAACTCATATTACAGCAGATATAAAGCTTTTTCTGCTATAATTCGTTACTAATTGTTACAGTCTAAAATATATAATAGGGGCTAATTTGTCAAACACCACTTTGATACTTTTGGGTGCAGGAAGTTCATCACGCTTTAAAACAACTGTTAAGAAGCAATGGCTTTATACTCAAGAATCCCCGTTATGGCTACATGTAGTGGAACATTTTGAGTCCTCTGCTGCTTTTGAAAAAATCATAATTGTCTCAACATTTGATGAAATAAAAGAGATGAAAAAGTTTGCAGATTATATATATGTGCAAGGTGGTAACAGTAGACAAGCCTCACTTACCAATGCATTAAAACATGTAACTTCAGAGTCTGTACTTGTCTCTGACATAGCACGCTGTTGTATCCCAAGTGAGATGATAGAGCGTATACTAGCTGCACAAAGTAAGGCTTCTTGTATTGTCCCAACCCTTCCAGTCACAGACACACTCTATTTAGAGGGTCAACCCATCGATAGAGAAAAAACACGTATCATACAAACTCCTCAACTCTCACGTACTGCACTCCTCAAAAAAGCTTTACAAACCCAAACACTCTTTTCTGATGACTCTTCAGCCATTGCATCATTGGGTGCAAAAATACATTTTGTAGAAGGCTCAACAAAAGCACATAAACTCACAACCCTAGAAGATTTACAAAAAGTAACTTGTCTAAAAGCTCCTAGTACAAAAACCCTCACAGGGTTTGGCATAGACACACACCCTTTTGAAACAGGTAAAAAAATGTTTCTTTGTGGTGTCCCCATAGATGCTAATTATGGTTTTAAAGCACATAGTGATGGAGATGTAGCTATACATTCTCTTATAGACGCATTGCTTGGTGCTGCTGGCATGGGTGATATTGGTGATCTTTATCCTGATACAGATGATAAATATGCAGGAGCTGATTCTAAAGTACTGCTTCGTGACACAGTAAACCGTATCAATTCTTTTGGTTTTAGTATCGGTAATATTGATATGACCATTATGGCAGAGTCACCAAAACTTTCCCCCTATAAACAAGAGATGAGAGAATCTCTTTCCTCACTTTTAGGTATAAGGGGCAATTTTATCAATATCAAGGCAAGCACCTCTGAAGAACTAGGATTTATTGGACGAAAAGAAGGTGTAACAGTACACACAGTAGCAAATTTAACTTACACAAACTGGAAAACATTATGAAAATTATCATTGTAGAAAACGAACTTCACCTGGCACAAAGTATAGCTTCAAAATTAAGTGAACATAACTTTGAAACTGAGATATATAGCTCAACTAAAGAGGCAATGAAAACAAATGGTGATGTCTATTTGCTGTCTACCAACATGCCAGGACAAAATACTGACCAATTGATTAAAGCTTGTAAAGATAAAATCATTATCTTAATGGTTAACTATATAAATAATGACACCGTAAGTATCCCACTCAAACTTGGAGCTAAAGACTACATCGTAAAACCTTTTATGATAGAAGAACTTATCCGTAAAATATCTCATTATCAAGAGTTTCAAAAACTTCAAAAGCAAACGGTACTTTATCAAGAATATATGGATAACCTACTCAAAGAAATCATCACAGAGGAAAGTATAGAAACGCTACAAACACCATTGGTCATTGAAACTAATTATCAAAGGCTAGTAGATAAAGTGGTATTTGAGTATGCGAAAGAAAATGATAAACTACTCACGTTTGTGCCACTTAGTGAAAATACTTGGAAAGAAAAGATTTCAAAAAGTCCAAATGGCTCTTTATTGTATATCACCGAGATACATACGCTTAAAAAAGCAGATAAAGAGTACTTATTAAACCTAATTACAGAATACGATTTTATCCTTTGTAGTACCTCTGAATTAGAATGTGAATTTTCAAAAATAACGCTTAATACTGATTCAAAACTTTACGATCAAAATGAAGTTTTAACCATTGATGATTATGTAAAATTCATTGTAAACTCTTTTCAATACAAATTTCCAGATACAGAGCTTTCTAAAAAATTAGGAATTTCAAGAAAAAGTCTTTGGGAAAAAAGAAGAAAATTTGATCTCTTTAAAAAAAAATAACCTGTAGGTAAAATAAGGATTTAAAATGTCGATAAGAAAATCACTTTATATAGATACAGAAGCACTATCAACTTTAGCCTTAGTACAAGCAGGGCTCATGGCACCCATTGATAGGCTGATGAATAAATTAGAAGCAAAAGAAGTCAATGAAAAAAAGATCTACAAAGGAATACCATTTCCCTTTGCATTTGTACTAGCTCCAAAAGGTAAAAGAAATGATGAAGTACTAAAGACCCTTAAAAAATCTGAAACAGTTGACCTTTTTTGTGAAGATAATAAAGTAGGAGAAATTATTGTAGATGAAACTTTTCCTATTAATTTTGAAAAACGTCTTCACAATATTTATGGTACAACAGACCCCTCACATCCTGGAGTAAAAAATATACTTTCACGTCTAGGTAGCCAAGCAGTATGTGGAGAATATCATGTAAATTATCCTATTTTAGAAGACAATAAGCGACGCGTAAATGAGATGATACAAAAAACAGATGCCAAATTCATCTCCTCTATGATGTTAACTGCAAACCCTCTTAATCGTGCGCATGAAAGAATGATTCGCCAAGCCATATCTGATTCAGATTTATTAATCATTTTTTTAAGGAAACCATTTTCACTGGATACTCTACAATATGAAATTCGATACAATGCACTCAATGCATTTATAAATAACTATATACCTAGAAATAAAATTCTTATTATCCCTTTTGAAAATACCTATATATTTGCAGGACAAAATGCACTTATCCTAGAAGCTAACTTAGTAAAAAATTATGGGTGCAATCAATTAGTTGTGGGTAAAAACCATGAAGGGCTAGGTTTATTTTATGATGACAATCGTCTCTCTTCTATTTTTGATCACTGTAAAAATATTGATATTGACATCAAAACCGTAGATGAATATGTGTACTGTAATACTTGTAAAACTTTGGTAAGTACTGAAAATTGTCCTCATGGTCAACACCATCATATATATTACCATTCTGAATCTATCATGAAACTCATCAAATCAGGACTAGTACCCCCTCCTATTTTAGTACGTAAAGAAGTGTCAGCAAGTATTTTATCTGCACTATTTCCTGAAAGATTTGAAAACTTACAACAAATACATGACTCACTTATGCCAAGTAATGGATTACTCGAAGAGCTGAGCGAAGAACAGTTTTACATTAAACTCATTGACCTATATCAAACTTCATCACTTACCTAAAATAAAAAAGGAGTAGACATGAACCTACAAAAACTTTTTCTAACTTTTTTTGGTGCAGGGCTAAGTCCAAAAGCACCTGGCACAGTAGGTACTATAGCTTCACTGCCTGTTGGTTTAGCGATACTCTACTACCTTGGTATAGAGGTACTCTTCACTCTGACTATTGCTACTACTGTCATAGGTATTTTTGAGATTAATAAATATGAAAAGAATACAGGCTTACATGATCAACAACACATTGTTATTGATGAAGCTGTAGGCATGTGGTTAAGTC
Organism: Sulfurovum sp.; assembly: GCA_021647715.1. Lineage (GTDB taxonomy): Bacteria > Campylobacterota > Campylobacteria > Campylobacterales > Sulfurovaceae > Sulfurovum. The sequence continues at coordinate 5,316 of JAKIUE010000037.1, read as the reverse complement.
TTATGATCGCCTATGCTACTTCAACTTCAATGACTTATGCATATGCTGAAATACTAGCTATTATCTTTAGCTTTGGTGCATTTCGTCTTTTTGATATTTGGAAACCTTCTACCATTGGTTGGATAGATAGAGAAGTAAAAGGTGGATTAGGGGTAATGATGGATGATGTGCTAGCTGGATTTGCTGGTGGTCTTTTAGCTTCTCTTATTTTAATTGGTTTGCAAAAGCTAACTCTTTTCTAACACCTTATCTAATCTGTAACTTCTTACCAACTTTATTTACAGGTATTTCATCTACACTCTTTAATTTAATAGAAAACTTTAAATTAGATAAATTATCTTGTAATATCTTTTTTATCTGTTTATTTGAGAAATGTTGTTTAGTTTCTATGATGATATCTATATATTCACCGCGTAAAGAAGATTTGTCTATCTCAACAAAAACCAATGCCTTATTTATCCCTTTGACATCCTCTAAAACATTTTCAATTTGCACAGTCGAATAACGTTTTCCTGCTAATTTGAAAATTTTAGAGCTTCTCCCAATGAGCCTAAAGCCTTCATTTTCTAACTCGATATAATCAAATGTTTGTATCTGGGCATTTGTCTTGGTAAAACTATTTTCATACAAAGTACTAGACACAAATGGAGATGATACACTTAACTCATTTTGAGAGTTTACGCTTAATCTCACATCTGAAAATGGTTTCCAAAGCTCACTCTTATTTACCTTATATGCGATTCCACCTGTTTCAGTCGACCCATATATTTGCATAATATCAGCACTATATTTTAGATTAAAGACTTCTATACTTCCATCATCCAAAGGTGCTGTAGAGGAGATAAATAGTGACTGACTCAAATCCTTACCCTCTTCTATTTTATTGAGTGCTTTTATATAAAGTGGTGTTGTCACTACCATAGTGTGTGGCTCAATAGTATCCAGTAAATCATGGGGTAAGAAATGTTCTTTAAAGAGGATATCTATATCATTTAAAAGAGGATAAAACAAACCAAATAATGTTCCATACAAATGGATAAAAGGTACAGTAACTATCACTTTTTTAATCCCATATGTTTGTAATAATTCTGTTAAAACATGCACTTCTTCTTCTATATTTTTTCTTGACTTTAATGCTCCTACAGGAATACCTGTACTCCCACTTGTATAATACATAAGAAAAAAGTCTTCTCTATCAAAAATCGTTTTTGTTTTAAATTTTTTAGAAAATGCTTGTACATTCAATGATTGCAACTGTTTTACTATTGCCTTATTTGTTTCATCAAGTAAAATAGCTTTTGATTGGGAAAAATATGCCTTTAATAAATTTAAAGCATTTGACTCCTTAGACTGTGTCCCAATATAACCAACATGGCCATAAAGTCTCTCTTCATTAAAATGATCTTTTTCAATATAATATTTTTTCACCGTCTGATTATCATTTAGAACACTAAGATACATACTTATCCTTCATACATACTAATAATATAGATATAGCCCCTATACCTATAATGGCTATGATACCCAATGAAAACAATGCATTTATCTGACTAAATACAAGTACTCCAAAACCTGCGAAGGTACTAATGAGTGAAAAGTGTATAGCTTTTTTAGTTCTTTCATTATTATCTCTTGACATATAAATTGCATAATCTATACTGATTGCTAAAATAATAAAAAGCATAAAAAGATGTAGTATATTTATACTAGAAAAAAATGCATATACCCCCATCATCGAAATAGGAAATACTAAAAATACCATAGCATAAATAAAATTCTTCCCTGAGATAATAAAAAATATAACTAAAATCATCATAATAACTAAAAACCCTAACACACCGATATTTTGAACATACTCTTGCATAAGTACTTCAAAATGCTCTTTAATACTTAAGCTATGAATAAAGTCATATTGTAACACTTGTGTATAGTCTTTCTTAGATATGGTTCCAAATGTAATATAGTAATCATCTATTTTCACAACTTCAATCCCATAGTTTCGAATCACTTGGGCAGTATACATTATCAAAGGTTTTTGTACATCATATGCTTTATCAAAATATGCTTCTTTAAAACCTAGTTGCCTAGATTCTATAAGTAAACGTTCTCGCAAAGATTGGTGATGTGTAAAAATTTCTTTATTTTTTGCATAAGATACTTGGCTCATTTGTCCAGATAAGGGAAGGTGAGCTGTTGGTACCTTTTGTTTTATAGTTTTACTGTGTTGAATTAAAGTATCTATACTTTTTGCTTTCACTACAAATGGAACATTTTGATGAAGTGTATCATGAGACTTAAAAAAGTGCTCTGTTTTCTTTAATCTTTTATTATCATAGTCTAAATTTTTCAAGTTAAAATCAAACTCTATCCATAAACTTGAAAGAAAGATTAAGATAAGGGAAAATAGTAAAAAGATTCGAGGTGATAACTTACAAAAAAATGTATTTTCTTTCTTGTCTTTCATCTTATTCAGGGTAAATTCTTTAAACCCAATCTTTGGATAAAGAAATGAAAAATGTAGATAAGAAATAGACAGTGTCACCATTGTAAAAAATGCAATTTGTTTTATGAGCATAAAAGAAGTAAAACTTAAAATAAAAAAAGCACAAAATGTTGTTAAAAATCCAAAGAACACTTCCGTATTTAACTTCTTTTTCTCATGATAATATCCATGCAGGTAATGATGAAACATATAATCAATAGCAACAGTACTTATAGATATTCCAAAGATAAATACAAAAATAGAAACCTCTTCATACATTTGCGTAAGTATAACCATTGCAAGTATAGTGGATGTGGCAAGTGTAATAAGTGTATGTATAAGTAGTAAAATATCTTTTAAAATTATAAAATACAACACTAGTAATATTGCAAAGGAGATATAAATAATAGTCTGTACATCAGCACGTATAGCTTGTGAATTTTCTACATAATAAAAAAGTGGACTAAAAAACTGTATCTCTTTTTTATCCTTCATAACTTTGTAAATATCTCTATACATTTTTTGATGTTCATTTAAATTTTGACTGCCTAGTGTAAAATAACTCAAATATCCATAATTACCTAAAGTAAGATGACCATTTTTAGTTTTTATCTCTATAGGGTTTGGGGGATTTAACACTTGAAAAGGATCAATTTTATCTATAATTACAGGGAAAAAGGAAGATGTCATTTCATCGTAGAGTTTTTTTAATTCCAAAGGTACTTCTAGCGTAGAAAGTTTAGTCAGATTTACCTCTTGAATCAAAAGTTTATATTCCTTTTGGTGCCGTATTAAATCTCTATTTAGATGACTTTTTTTAATGGCTACAAAATCCAAAGCATCTAACTCTTCTTCTATCTTTTTAATTTTTTCTAAGGCTTTATTGTCTAAACCTTTTGTTGCCACTAAGAGTGTATGACTACTTTGTGTTTGTTGAAATCCTTCTATCATTTTTTTTGTATCATTCTGGGGTAAGATAGAAAATAAAGAGGTAGAAAAATGCGTATAGCTCTGCAAAGAGACCAATAGATATAATGAAATTATAAAAAATAAAAAGTTGAAATATTTAATAGGTTTCTTCAATCAAAATCCTATCATTATTGCGCATATTTATTTTTAAAAAACCTAAATGTGTACCTTTTTTTTGGTACTGAACATTTTCAATGTAAGCAGCTATATTTTTATGAGGTGTTAAAGTTGTTATTCCATTGCGTCTCTTTAAAGAAAAATAAGACTGAAGTATCTTTTTTTTCTCAAAATAAATTGCTTCAAATAAAACAAAAAACATTTTAATCGCTGGTTTTTTTTGCAAATCAATCTTTGAAAGATTAGAACCCTTTTGTCTAAGCAATACATCACCATTATAAGTTAAAACAGTTTTATCATCTGTATATCTAATTTCAATTTTTTCTTTAAAAAAACGAATCTGTCCTTTTTTATTAAATGTCATATCTAAAGACTCAAAATATTTTTCTTCCAAAAAATGAACCACTTTTACATTTTCTTTTACACTTCCACTTGATGTAAGCATAAAAAGAACTAACACAAAAATATATCTATACATCCCCTCTCCTTAAGAAAATAAATCGTCTATGTATATATTGAAAGATTCCAGCAAAAAGAAATAAGAAATACCAACCAACAGAACTGTAAAATAACCAAAAATCAAGATTAGTATTTAAATAAAAATAAAAATGGATACAAATATTTATGATACTCACAAAAAACCAAAAGATACTAGATTGATGAATATACTGTATTTCCTCTTCACCAAGAGGTTCTTTTGACATCTTTTCTGCAAAATCTAAAATCATTGATCTCTCCTGAAAATAAGAGATGAGTATCACAGCTGAAAAAAACAATGCCAATAAAAGTGGTATCGTTTTTAAAACCAAAAACGCTTGAGAGAAAAAAGCAAAGATTGCAATAGTTATATAAAATAGAGGGAAAAGAAGAGAAATATCTTTTTTATCTTTTAATACAAACAACCAGACCATACTTATAGAAAATATAATCATAGAAACCATTTTTATATCATAAAACTTTAACAAAATAAAAACAAAAGGTGCATAAAAAATAGAAAAAATCAAATTCATTTCCTATCTTACCATTGCTCCAGAAATATTCAGAACCTCTCCACTCACATACGTCGCATCATGCCCCATAAAATATGCACATTTCGCTACTTCTTCAGCACGCCCAAAACGTCCTAATGGAATCATCTTTATTAATTCTTTTTTATTGGGGATAGCATCTATCATTTCTGATTCTATAATACCTGGAGCTAAAGCATTTACACGTATGTTGTAACGCCCAAACTCTATAGCTAAAGTCTTAGTGAGTGCGATAATACCTCCTTTAGATGCTGCATAGTTCGCCTGTCCAGGATTACCTACGAGACCTGAGATAGATGCAATGTTTACGATGCTTCCTTTTTTATTACGAATCATATTTTTACTTATACATTTTGTAATATAAAAAGGTGCATTCAAGTTTGTATGAATCACATCTTCCCAATCTATCTCTTCCATGAAAAAAAATAAACTATCTCTAATAATTCCCGCATTGTTTATAAGAACATCTACCTCCAGTTCTTCTAGTGCTGATTTTATTTCTTCTTTATTTTTCATATCAAACTGAATAAGTTCACCTTCTCTGATATCTTTTAAAAGAGACTCTGCTTTTACACTATTTTTATAGTAATGAATATAAACGAAATAGCCTTGTTTAGCAAACTCATGTACAATGGCTGACCCTATAGAGCCTGTTGCCCCTGTCACTAAAACTTTTAATTTTTTCATCTAGTTAAACTTCGCCGATATTAATAATACTTT
>JAKIUE010000137.1 GCA_021647715.1 Sulfurovum sp. | reverse complement strand
ATTCGTGAAGGTATTCGACGTATTGAAAGGTTTGTCAAAAGTAAAAGATAGTTAAACCAATAACTTATCTTTTCTTTTTTGTCATTTTCTCCATCGTAAACCATACAATACCCAAAATACTAAACAATACCAATGGTGCTATCCATGGCTTTTCTTTAATGATTCCAAAAAATGTAATAATTGCTTCACTTGAATAATAAGCAGAAAGTCCAATGGTCAATACAAATACAATTGATGCAAAAATATTGTAAAATCCAAACTTTTTAAAGTCATACTTAGAAAGTGCCATAGAGAGAGGCACAAGTGTTTTAATACCATACAAGAATTTTTGTATAAAGATGGCAGTAATGCCATACTTTCTCATAATTAACCTAGATAGCGCTATTTTACGCTTATGTTTAGCAAAATAAGGCTCTATCTCTTTACGCTGATATTTACCTAAATAAAATAAAAACATATCACCAAGATAGTTAGAAATGATAGCAACTGTTAATGCTGTAGTCAAGTCCATCTTCCCCATAAAAGAAAATACACCTGCAGCAGCAACAATAAATAACGAACCACCAAAAGCAAAAAATGCAATAGCAAAATATCCCCAAGTTTCTAATGATGAAAAGTCCATAATAATCCTAGTATAAAGTGTTAACCGCATCATAGCCAAAGTGCATTAATAGCTTAGCATACTCTTATAATTTCAATTCTAATTGTATATTTTTTCCAAAATTCTTTAAAGTAAATGCTACACGTTCTACTGCAGAGAGATTCGTAGGTGCTTTATCTATCACATCAAAACGGTTTAGGATACCCATCTGATTTGCAATTTGAATAGCAAGTCCTGGCCTAGCGTTTAGTTCAAGGATTAAAGGCCCTGCATGTTTATCTATAACAATATCAACACCTAAGTAACCTAACTGTGTCATGTCATAACAACGTGCTGAGAGATCCAACATGTTTTGCCAATGCGATATAGCTAATTCAGAAAAGTCATAACCAGTATCGGGATGGTTTAATACGGGATGATTATGTTGTACCGCAGACAAAGCTTCACCTGTTGTAATATCTATCCCTACTCCTACAGCCCCTTGATGTAAGTTTGCCTTACCATCACTCTCTTTGGTTGAGCAACGTAACATTGCCATTGCAGGGAATCCTTTGTAGAGGATAATACGAATATCTGGTACACCTTCAAAACTATATCTATCAAAGATAGGATCAAATTGCACAAGTTCTTCTATCATAGCAACATCAGGTTTCCCTCCTAAAGAGTATAATCCACTAAGTGTATTAGATATATGCTGCTGTATATCCCTAAAAGTAACATGCTCTCCACTAGGTTTAAAAAAGAAATCATCTTTTCTATCTACTATGACTAAGATACCTTTACCACCACTGCCTTGTGCTGGTTTGATAACAAAACCATGAAGTCCTTCTAGTAGTTTTTCTATTTTTCTCACTTCAGACTGCATACTTACTGTGCCAAGTAACTTTGGTACTGCGATATTTGCTTCTTCAGCCAAAATTTTTGTTTTCAATTTATCGTCTACCAAAGGGTACTGTTTACGATCATTATGTTCACCAATACAATAAACATTACGTTTATTCATGCCAAGTACGCCTAATTTTTTAAGTTTAAAAGGATTTGCAAAAATCATCATTTAATCCGTGAATGATTTAAAACGTATTAATTCAGTCACTCTATACCCACTATAGCGTCCCATCAAAATAATAATACCTAATAAAATTAAAAGTACTTCTGGAAAATTAAATGTGATATGCCCTACCAAAGGATTACTCATAGCAAAATATGCACATACAGCAACAAATAAAGATCCTCCACCTTGAATAAATACTTCTTTTGCACCTTCTTCTTCCCAAAGTATAGACATTCTTTCGATAGTCCATGCCAAGATAATCATAGGGAAGAAAGTAATGGTCATCGCTTCTTCAATGCCAAGTTTAAAACTTAAGATACTCATAAAGGACATAATTGTAATAACCACAATAACGACTGCCGAAATCCTTGCAACCAAAAGTAAATTAAGTGAACTAAAGTAACTTCTTATCACTAATCCAATACTTACAATCAACACAAACATAATTAACCCTGTTATGAGAGATGTCTCCATAAATGCTAATGCAATTAAAATAGGCATAAAGGTACCAGATGTTCTAATTCCAATAAACACACGTAAAAACACAACCATCAATGCACCAAATGGCACAAGTAACATATGTCTAAATGCATTTTGTTCTGATACGGGTAGTGAAAATAATGAGAAATCAAGAATAGCTGAATTTTTGACTATATTTTTATTATCCATCAAATACCTGCTAGGTACTTGCCGTTTATTTACTGAAAAGGATATCTTTGATTTTTTGGCTCCAGTGACATCAAGGATAGAACTTCCTCCGTCTCTCCAAACAAAGAACTCTTTCTCTTTTTCTATCTTGCCTTTTTCAAAATCAAAACGTTGCCACTTCCCTTTATGTAGTACCTCAAGAAGAGGTGTTAATTTCATATTTCTTCGTGACTCTTCTATAAAAAGTCCATTTACCTTTTTTACCGTAAGCCCCTCATAACGCAATAAATGATACAACATATCTTGCTTAGAAATATTACTTTTTGCCAATAATATTTTAACAGCTTGAGAGGGGTCTTTATCTGAAAAATCACGGATGAGTTGTGCCGTAAAAGAGTGAGGATCTGCAGAACGCCATCTTACATCTTTTATCAAGTTTTTCGCAGCACTTTGAAGTTCAACAGGGATGTCAAGAAGTAACTCTTTCTTTCTTCTCTCTTTTGATTTCTTTTCTATTTTATCTTCTTTTACCTCATCATGTAAAACCATTTCAAAAGTATAATAAAGTGTTTGTGCACCATCAACTCTACGCTTGGCCCATTCTGCTCTTGTCCCATTAGGTGTATTTGCTTTGGTAAATCCATATCCAGAGGAAGACGCTTCTTCTGAAATAAACTGTACACCCTCTTGCTCTTGGGGTAGTGCCATTGAAACCAGTACAGGTTTATTTTGTCCCTCAAAATTTATTTTTGCTTCTATTCTATAGACAGGTTTTGTCTCATCTGGCATAAAAGGCATCCCAAGTACTTGTACCTTATAAAAAAGAAGAAAAAGTCCAAGAGAAGCAACTACTGTAGCAACCGCTATAGCATGATATTTTTTAGAAATCATTTTTTCTCACTTTTTACCTCTTTACCTAGAGGTTTAGCATATTTCTCTATATTATTTTTTGAAACATCCACTATAAAATAATCTTTTAGAAAATTCCTACCTATAAGTATAGGAAATTCATAACTACTTCTATCAGTCAAAGAAACACGTATGAGCTGAGATACCTCAGCAAAAGTTACACGCATTTTAACCATAAAACGTCTTTGGGATTCCTCTCCATGTCGCTTAATGAGTACTGTATCAAATACAGGTCGTTCTATTTTATGTTCTTCTA
>JAKIUE010000036.1 GCA_021647715.1 Sulfurovum sp. | reverse complement strand
CCATCTACTGAACCACAATCAAAGCGTTTTCCTTTAAATTTGAAGGCTATGACATTCCCCATTTTTGCTTGTTCTAAAAGGGCATCAGTGATTTGTATCTCCCCGCCTTTACCAGGTTTTGTTTTTCTTAAAATATCAAAAATATCAGGGGTTAAAATATATCGACCAATGATAGCCATATTCGTAGGTGCATCTTTTGGGTCTGGTTTCTCTACCATATCTGTGACTCGGTAGGTATCGTTTGTATTGTCTACAAGGTTCCCCGCAATGACTCCATACTTATCAGTTTGGTCCATAGGTACTTCTTCTATTGCAACCACGGAACATTGATATTTTTCATGTACCTCAATCATCTGAGCAAGTACTGAACCTTCCTCATCGTTACAAAGGTCATCTGCAAGTAGTACAGCAAATGCTTCCTTGCCGATAAGTGTTTCCCCTGTAAGGATTGCATGTCCAAGCCCTTTCATTTCTACTTGTCTAGTATAGGAAAATGTACATCTTGTGATGAGTGAGCGTATTTCAGTTAAAAGGGTTTCTTTTGAACCACCTTTGATTTGGTGCTCTAGTTCATAAGAGATATCAAAATGATCTTCAATAGCACGTTTTCCTCTTCCTGTAACTACAGCCATTGTAGTGATGCCGGAAGCAACTGCCTCTTCTACCCCATACTGTATGAGTGGCTTTGTGAGAATGGGTAGCATCTCTTTAGGTGTTGCTTTGGTTGCGGGCAAAAATCTTGTACCATATCCTGCTGCAGGAAATAAACATTTTTTAATCATTGTATCATACCTTAAGTTTGTATTTAAATTAAAGTATTGTATCTAAAAGAACGTTATATATTTATGATTTTTGCTCTTTAAGCTTTTGCTTCAAAATGATTTTACCAGCTTCAACACCTGGTTGATTATAAGTATTGACATCTATTAATTCACCTACAAGAGATGTAAGGATTTCATAATAATACATTAATGCACCAATATTTTCTTCATTCACTTTTTTGAGAGTGATGGTGTCTAAGGGGATATCTTCTTCGAGTAAAGCTTCTATGACTGAGTCACATTGCATATTGATAAGTTTTGAAAAAGGAAGGTTATTTAACGTATCGAGTGATTCAAGATGTTTGAGACTGATGTCAGGGATTACAATATCATCTTGAAAATTTTCAATTTTAATAAAAGTAACAGACTTGTCTCTAGTCCCTTCCATAATAAGTTGTAAAAAAGAGTGTTGGTCTTTTGGACCAATAAGTCCTATGGGTGTGAGACCTACATTAAAAGCAGAGTGACGTTGTGTTTTCCCTAAACTCTCTCCCCATAGTTGCACATACCATTCAGAAAAATATTTGAGTGTCTCTGAGTAGGCAAAGATACAATTTATACTGTATTGGCTATGGTTCCTTGCATAATAAACAGCTTTTTTAAGTAAGGTATTTTTTATATATCCAGCATCAAAAAAACTTTTTTTAAGTGTAAGTGCCCCATCAAGTAAAGATTGAATGTCAATACCGCTAAGAGCAAGGGGGATAAGTCCTACAGTAGAGAGAACAGAAAAACGTCCACCAACATTATCTGGTAAATATAAAACAGAAGCATTGATGTCATTTGCATATTTTTCTAAAGGAGAATCAGGGTCTGTGATAAAAGTATATGCCTTTGGATTTTGGTTAAGTGAATAGATATACTTATAAATAGAAAATGTTTCAACAGTGGTGCCTGATTTTGAAATAATCAAAAAATGTGTTTTTTTGAAATCAAGTTGAGATATAAGATTGTTAACATTAATAGGGTCTGTACTTTCAAAAAAGTAGAGTTCTCTTTTTAAAGAGCGTGTGGGTTTGATAAACTCATAGATAGCTTTAGCACCTAGTGAACTACCACCAATCCCAATGATAGCTATTTGTGTGATGTCATCGGGAATAGTTTTAGCAAAATCCAATACAGTGCTGATATCTTGTTCTGGTAATCCATAATAACCAATAGATTCTTGTTCTTTAACAATAGCATTAAATACATCTTCTTGTACTTTTTTATTTTTTAATTTAAAGTGAAGGGTGTTTCTCATAACAATTCCTTTGCTGTATGGATAAGTGCATTTACTTTTTCTTCATAGAGTTTAGCCAATGCTTCATCAGTAGATTCAAAACGAGTGACTAAAACGGGAGTAGTATTACTCGCACGGACAAGTCCCCAACCATTTTCAAAGTTAATACGTACACCATCTACATCAATGATACTCATGATTTTTGGGAAATCACTCGGAGGATTTTTGAGTAGTTCTTTTACTTTATCTATAATGAGAAATTTCTCTTCTTCAGTGGTCTTTACTTTTAGTTCTTCTGTAGAAAAGACTTTCGGTAGGGCATCTAATTCTTTATCTAAGTCGATGCCGTCTGCTATAAGCTCTAACATTCTAAGCGTGGCATAAATAGCATCATCATAGCCAAAATATCGATGTTTAAAGAAAATATGACCAGAGACTTCACAGGCTAGCTCAGCACCTGTTTCTTTCATCTTTACTTTTAAGTTAGAATGACCCGTTTTATACATGATAGCTTTACATCCGCGACGTTCAAGTTCATCATACATGACCTGTGAACACTTGACTTCACCAATGACTGTTGGTTTATCCATTTTTAGTGTATAAAGCAGTGCCATTTGGTCACCTTTTATATTATACTTGTGCGTAAGGACCGCAATTCTATCTGCATCACCATCATAAGCAAAAGCAATGTCTCCATTTGCTTTTAAAACTTTTTTAACATCTACAAGGTTCTCCTCAACTGAAGGGTCAGGGTGGTGGTTAGGAAAGGTTCCATCTGGTTCAAGATAGAGTCCTTCATAGTCGAAATTTAATGCATCAAAGATATCGGTAATCACGGTATCTGCTACACCATTACCCCCATCTATAACGATTTTTTGAGGAAAGTCTTTGAGATGTGCAAATTGGTCTAACATATAGTGAATGTATGGTGTTTTAACATCAACCTCTGTTTTTTCAGTATTTTCTTTTATTTGCATGTCTTGGTTAGCTATAATTTCATCACCTAAAGCATAAATATCAGCACCAAAGAAAGGGCTTTTGTTTACAGTCATTTTAAACCCGTTATATTCACTAGGGTTATGTGAACCTGTTATCATCACGGAAGCATCAGTGGTAAGACCATTAAAATCAATATAGTTAGAGAAATAGTTTACAGGTGTAGCCACCATCCCCATATCTAAAACCTTACACCCAGCAGCATTAAGCCCAGAAGTGAGGTAATCTCTCAAAATAGGGGAATGCGAACGTGCATCAAAACCGATGGAAACAACTTTGTCTCCACCTACTTTTTGACCTAGAAAATAACCAATCAGTTTCACAGATTGTTCATGTAATTCTTTCTCAAAAATCCCTCTAATATCGTATTCTCTAAAAATTGATTTTTTAATTGACATTCTTTTTCCTTTTATTTTAATGATGATACGTCTTAATGACTCTGATATCCGTTTGGGTTTTGTGACTGCCAGTACCATGTATCTGCACACATCTCTTCGAGTGTTTTTTCTGATTTCCAATCTAATACTTTTTTCGCATAACTTGGGTCTGCGTAACATGTGGCAATGTCTCCAGCCCTTCTTGCTTCAATCTTGTAAGGTACTTTTTTCCCTGTTACTTTTTCAAAAGCTTTAACAACATCGAGTACTGAATAGCCTTCCCCAGTACCTAGGTTAATGGTCATAATCTTATTGAAGGTATGGATTTTATCAAGCGCTTTTACATGCCCTTTTGCAAGATCAACAACATGAATATAATCTCGTACACCTGTACCATCATGTGTATCATAGTCATTTCCAAAAATACTGAGGTATTTTCTTTTGCCAATAGCTGTTTGGCTAATGAAGGGCATGAGATTATTGGGTATACCTGTTGGGTCTTCTCCTATAGTACCAGAAGCATGTGCGCCTATGGGGTTGAAATAACGTAAAAGTACAATTTTCCAACTGGTATCTGAAAAATATACATCTCTCAATATCTCTTCAATAAAAAGTTTAGATTTTCCATAAGGGTTTGTTGCAGAGGTAGAAAAACTCTCATCTATTGGTGTTGTTTTTGGATCACCATACACAGTAGCAGAAGAAGAAAAAATAATAGATTTACAATCATGCTCTGCCATGACTTGACATAGGTTAATCGTACCATATACATTATTGTCATAATATTTTAAGGGTTTTTCTACAGATTCACCAACTGCTTTAAGTCCTGCAAAATGAATCACAGAATCTATTTTATAAGATATGAAAACTTTTTGTAAATCTTCTCTCTTACGTATATCACCTTCTACTACAGTAATAGAAGTGTCTACTAGCTTCTCAACACGTTTGACACTTTCTCTAGAAGAATTTGAAAAATTGTCAAAAATGATAATATTATATCCTGACTTTATAAGTAAAATGACAGTATGGGAGCCAATATAGCCTGCACCACCTGTGACTAAAATATTACGATTTTTCATGAATTAGTTAATCACCTTGTTAAATATTTTTAAAATTATAGCAAAAATAATTATAGAATTAGTCAAAAATGTCAAAGTGCTTCATACAGATAATTTTTACTAAAAAGTAATCTTTATACCACCATAAAAACTATTATTGAACGTTTTGTCGATGTTCTCATAGTTGGTATTGATACGACGAAAACCTGTGAATATATGTATGTTTGTTATGATTTCTGTATCTACTTCCAATCTAAATTCTGCATAGCTTCGCGCATCACGGAAAGAAAGTACAGAAGGAGCATAGGAGATACTTCCACTAACCGTCGTAGTGGGGACACTGTCAACAAGAGGGAGTCTGTACATAGCCTTTGTATAAAAAGGAAATGCTAAAAAGTTTTCTGCAACTATACTTTTTAGTCCAAAAGCTAAAGAAAGTCCTTCCAGACCTTGAAATGTATTTTGTCCACTTATGCCTAAAGAAAGTAGGTTATTATGTTTAGTATGAAGATATGTAGCATCAAAAATATATGATGTACCATCAGCATAGTAGGTTAAACTGTTGATATCAATAGAGGTAAATAATTCTATATCTTCTCCATTAATATTGATGCTAAAACTGTTTTCATTACTCCCAGCATTAGAGATATTGAATGCTAATATTGATGCTAACAGCATTTTTTTTATGTACATTAACTGGTCCTTTTGTTTTCTATGAAATAATAACATATTCTTGATTAGTGTTAATCAGGGGGCATACACTTTTGTTTTTCTATCTCTTTTTTTCTTGCTTTGTACGCTGCTTTTTTCTCTGACATCATAACAGCATCACGTAAATCTTCCTCATTATCATGCCTAGTGGCATCTATAAATTTTGAATGGTCGTCAAATTGGCCTGTTTTTACTGCCCATATCAGAGCAATGAGTCCTAATGCACCTAAAAATGTAGATACACCTATCATCATTATCACTATCTCTTCACTCATGTGCTCTTCCTAAATTTTAAATTTTTAATACGCAGTGAATTGCCTACTACCACGAGTGAACTTAAACTCATAGAAAGTGCAGCGATAAGAGGATTAACAAATCCCATCATAGCCAAGGGCACTGCGACAACATTATACAACAATGAAAAACCTAAATTCTCTTTAATGGCTTTATAGGTACGACGTGAAAGCTTATAAGCGTGATGGAGACTCTCTATGGTGTCATCTAGCAGTACTACATCACTAATATCTATGGCAACATCTGCACCATGTCCCATAGCGATAGAGATGTCACTTAGTCCTAAAGCAACAGTGTCATTGATACCATCTCCTACCATGACTGTGATATGACCTTTCTCTTGATACTGTTCAATAATTTTAGCTTTGTCTTGGGGGAGTAGTTTACTATGTATCTTTGTAATGCCTACTTGTGATGCTACATTTTGAGCACTTTTATCATGGTCACCTGTAAGCATAATAATTTCTATGCCCATATCTCTAATAGTATCTAGAGATTGAACCGCGTTTTCTTTTATCGTATCACTAAGTTCAAAGTATACGACAACCTTATTGTCAATAGCAAAGAAAAAAAGACTATGCTTCGAATCTATGTCATTATACGCAATGCCTTTTTCCTTTAGAAGAGAAACATTCCCACCTATAAGAGAATGATTCTTATGCGTTGCAGTGACGCCTCTAGCATCTATAGAATAAATATTTTCTAAGAGAATAGTTTCTATCTTGTCATTCGTTTCTGTCAAGTAGTTGACAATACCTTTTGAGATAGGATGGTCTGATGTTGAGACCAAGGCATACAGTAAAGTAACATCAAATCCTTCTTGGGTATGGGCGTGTTGTACTGAGGGTTTTCCATGGGTTATGGTACCTGTTTTATCAAGAAACAGTATATCACTTTTTGCCATACTCTCTAAAAATCCTGCTTCTTTAAAGAGTATGCCTCTTTTGGCTGCCATAGATACACCTACGAGTGTTGCCATAGGAGTGGCTAATCCTAGTGCACATGGACAAGCGATGACAATCACTGAGATGCCCACAATGAGTGCCTGTTCAAACTCTCCTACAAAATAATACCAAGCAGCAAAGGTAAGTAGGGCAATAAGTAAAATGATAGTAGAGAACCAACCCGAAATACTGTTTGCCAATTGCTCTATATGAGGTTTTTTACTCATAGAGACTTCAAGCAAATTGACAATGGAAGTTAAAAGTGAAGCAGATACATCTTTGCTAGCTTCATATACTATGACTGAATCTAAACACAAAGAGCCAGAAAGGAGACTGTCGCCTTTTTGTTTATAGATAGGTTCATTTTCTCCTGTAAGAGAGGACTCATCAAAAGAAGCTGCACCTAAGAGTACTGTGCCATCAATGACCACTCTCTCTCCAGGTTTAAGTTCAATCTGGTCAGCTACTTGCACATTTTCTACACTCACTAAAGATTTTATGCCATTTTTTACGACAGTAACTTCAGTAGGGGTAGAACCCATGATATTGTCAAGTGTATCTACGGCTTGTTTTTTACTAAGCACTTCTAAGTATTTGCCTACAAGTACAAAGGTGATGATCATCACCACTGAGTCAAAATAGACTTCTCCTTTTTGGGTTAGCATGGCATAGATAGAATAGATGTAGGCTAGAAGTGCTCCAGAAGCTACAAGCGTATCCATATTGACTATGTTGTTTTTATAGCCATAGTACGCACCTCTAAAAAAAATCCATCCAGAGTAAAAAAGCACAGGAGTGGCGAGTATAAACTGTGCTACATTTAAGATATTTGTATAGGACTGTTCTATGCCTGAAAAGTAACCTGCATAGTGTGCAATAGCCAACCACATAATGTTCATAGAGCCAAAGACAGCTACCAAAATACGCGTATAATAGGTCTTACGAGTAGCCACTGCACGCTCTTCTTGCAAAGCAGGGTCATACGGGTAGGCGTTATAACCTATGGAACGTATGGTCTGAATGATATCTGATAGTTTTACCATATCTGGATCCCATACAACTTTAGCTTTATTGTTCGTATAGTTGATACTGGCTTCAATCACTCCATCTGTTTTATGTAATACCTTTTCATTGAGCCAGACACAAGCTGAACAGTGAATACCCTCTATGATGAGGTTGATTTCACATAAGTCATCTTCATGGATTTTGATATATTTGTTTTTAAAGCCTTCAAGGTCAAACTTCTCTAAATCGCTGTCACTATGGGGAGCTTGAGAAGCAGGGTTGAGTTGTGTATCGCCCAATTTATCATAAAATGTACCCAAACCCTCACTGTTTAAAAGATGATAGACCCCTTGACAACCCTTACAACAAAAATAGTGTGTTGCACCCTCTGTCTCTTCTTTTATGAGTACATCTTCGTAGAAAGTGAGGTTACAGTGTGTACATGCTATTTGGCTCAAATATGTTCCTTGGGACTATGTATGGAGATGATTTTATCAAAATATGGGTAAGATTCTGCCTATGAATACAATAGAGACATTAGTCATCATACTAATATTAGCAGAACTTTTCGAAGCGATGATTCAAAAATCTGATACCCTTTTAGGGGTGCTGAAAAAACTTTATGCCTATTATGATAAAAGTATATTTCTCTTTTTTCTTGTGCAACCAAGTTTTTACATTATCCTCTTGGCCTCACTGCTGACGGGGGTTTTAAATGCAACGATGGTATTTATGTTGGCACTTAAAATATTTGATATGTTCTACAAAATGGAGCTTATTAAAAAAGTCTTTATTGAAAAGAATGTATCTGAGGAACTAGCCCAGATGTTAGTATGGAAGATACCTACATGGTTTGTACTTATGGGATTAGCAACGTACCCTCCACTTTTATATTATGCTTTAATTTGACATTTAAGGGTTATGTTATAATCTCCTTTTATTGAATAATAAAGAGGAAAAATATGTCAAACGAACAAGATGAAAAAGCATTTAACATTTTAGAAAAAGCAGTCTATAAAGCACAAGAATCTTTGGAAAAAACAAAACATTTTCAACCTTTTCTTATGTTGCTAAATGATGCAGGAGAAGTTGAAGTTTTTGAAAATGAAGTAAAAGATTCAACGCAAAGTTATACCTTGCTTGAGCAAATTTTGAAAGAGCGTATGCACCATGGAGATATTGACGTGATGGTTTTAGTCGTGGATACCCTTATACCAGATAGATTTGTAAAAGAAGTATCTAGTGGCATACGTTTACACCTAGAAGAGAAGTCTCAAATAGACAATAAACTAGGTGCAAGATTCTTGTATGTGCCTTATGAATTATGCAGGGTAGGAGAGTGTGAAATGTTTGTAAAGCTTCATGCACCTATTCCAGTAGGATTACCTGCGGAATATATCGTAAGGGGAAGTATACATCCAATATGACATGTTTGACATTCTATTACATTTCAACTATAATATATGAAAACATATATGAAAGGTAGAGAAATGGAACAGATAAGCATTTCTGAGATACAGAGAAATCTTCATAAGCTTGACAATTTCGACATCATAGAAGTGATAGATAAAAAAAGAGATAAAGTAAAAGGTTACTTTATAGAGCATAAATACTTTGCATTTGTTAAGGAACTATCGGAGCAGATACAAAAAGATGAAAAAAAAGTATCTTTAAAGGGTGCATTGAACCCATATGAAAATGCTTCAAAGATACACTTGGAAAAGGATGCATGGAAAAATCATGTGCTAGAGAAGTATAGCAAAGATGATTAGGATAGATACAAACTACATCTTACGCTATCTACTTAATGATAATCCTGAAATGGCAAACATCGCTGAAAAAGTGATACTCCACGATGACATCTACCTATCTAATGAAGTGATGGCAGAAGTTATCTACGTTTTAAGTGGTGTGTATGAACTAAAAAGACAAGACATCTCTTCTACACTACTGACCTTGACAAAAGCCAATAATATACAGAATATAGATAAATATAGTTTGTTAAAAGCCTTAGAAATGTATGGCGAAAAAAGTTTAGATTTTGTTGACTGTTTGCTCTGTGTACATGCAAAGGTAGATAGAGTATTGACATTTGATAAGAAGTTAAACAAGTGCATCAAAGGACAAAATATTTCTTAGGTTTTGAAACTATTATTTGTTGCCATACCTAATAACATACGACTCCGACATATTTACACTATGATAAATGTTAGTTCTATAATGCTACTAAATTTCGAAAGTTTTTTGAAGAAAGTATAGAAATTTGACATTTCAGCTAAAAAAAAGTATAATCTCCTCACTTCACGTTGGATAACGTAAAATACCTTTCACATACCATACCCAAAATACAAGAGGAAATATGAGCGACAGTAAAAAACCTTCTGGCAATAGTAAATCTACTAGTAAACCTGCCAATAAAAAAAACAATAGAACCCACGTACCAGTCAATGGTCATAAAATAGAAACCCTTCAAAACCTTCCACTTAACGATCTCGTTGAAATCGCCAAAGAGGTGAAAGTTGAAAACCCCAATGAATTTCAGAGAAAAGACCTTATATTTGAAATCTTAAAATCTCAAGTATCTGCAGGAGGGTTCATACTCTACACAGGTATTTTAGAAATTATGCATGATGGCTATGGGTTTTTACGTTCCATAGATGGCAACTTCGCTAATTCTTCTAATGATACCTACGTCTCTGGCACACAAGTTAAACGTTTTGCCCTTCGTAATGGAGACATCGTTACAGGGCAAGTGCGTTCTCCTAAAGACCAAGAGAAGTATTATGCACTACTGAAAATAGAAGCGATAAACTACTTACCACCTGACAAATCAAAACAAAGACCTCTTTTTGAAAACCTAACACCTTTATATGCAGCAGATCAATTAAAGCTAGAGTATAACCCTGTAAAAATGACTGGACGTGTACTTGACTTGTTCTCACCTATAGGTAAAGGGCAAAGAGCCTTAGTGGTAGCACCTCCACGTACAGGTAAAACAGAGCTTCTGAAAGAGCTTGCTCATGGTATTACGCATAACAATCCAGAAGCATCACTAATGGTACTACTGGTTGATGAAAGACCAGAAGAAGTGACAGACATGCAACGTTCAGTCAAAGGTGAAGTGTATGCTTCTACCTTTGATTTACCTGCGCAAAACCATGTACGTACAGCAGAAATGGTCATCGAAAAAGCCAAAAGACGTGTAGAGATGGGGCTTGATGTCATTATACTCTTAGACTCCATTACTAGACTAGCACGTGCATATAACACTGTGACGCCAAGTTCAGGGAAAGTACTCTCTGGAGGGGTAGATGCCAATGCATTACACAAACCAAAGCGATTTTTTGGAGCGGCTAGAAACATAGAGCATGGAGGGTCACTGACTATCATCGCTACAGCACTCATAGACACAGGATCTCGTATGGATGAGGTGATTTTTGAAGAGTTTAAGGGTACAGGAAACTCAGAAGTCATACTTAGCCGTCATATTTCTGAACGTCGTATTTATCCAGCTATTGATGTGACTAAATCGGGAACAAGAAAAGAAGAACTTATGGTAGATCCAGAGACGCTTCAAAAAGTGTATGCACTGAGAAATGCGATGCAAAATATGGAAGAGGTTGAAGGTTTAAAATTCTTATTTTCTAAAATGATGAAAACCAAATCAAATGAAGAGTTCCTTGCTATTATGAATGAAGGTGCGTGATAAAGCAATGCTTTTATCAAATTAGGAATTAAGAATGAGAAATGAGGAATTAAGGATAGGTATTTTTGATTCTGGTCTTGGTGGTTTGACTGTTGTCAAGGCATTGAGTCAAGTTATCAAAGGAGCTGAACTTTTTTATATAGCAGATACAAAAAATGCCCCTTATGGTGAAAAAACCACAGAAGAGATTTTAGACTTTTCTCTAAAAATCACACAATACTTCATAGATACCCATCAAATAACAGCACTTATAGTTGCTTGTAACACAGCTACATCTGCAGCGATTAAAACATTAAGAGAAACCTATCCTAAACTCATAGTCATCGGTACTGAACCTGGCATAAAACCTGCCATAGAAAAGACAAAGTCAGGTAACATAGGGGTACTCGCTACACCCGCCACACTCAAAGGCGATAAATACAAAGAGTTAGCAAACAATCTCTCAGCAGGGAAAGATATTGTCTTGTATGAACAAGCTTGTCCTGGGTTGGTAGAACAGATAGAAAACGGTGAAATCAAAAGCCAAAAAACCAAAAGCATGTTAGAAAAATGGCTTAACCCTATGAAAGAAAATAATGTGGATACCATTGTGTTAGGATGTACGCATTATCCTTTAGTAGCAGATATCATCGAAGAAATCATGGAAAGAAAAATAGAGATTATTCAGACAGGTCATGCTATCGCAAAACGCCTACTGGTTTTAAGTCAAGAAGAAGGACATAGCAATAGTGGGCCGTTGAATATTTATCTATACGCTACTGACAACATAGATACATTAAGTGTTTACAATATTTTAAATACGGCGTCTCCTATAAAGTTTATTTCTATATAGCTAACACTATCTTGTAGCGTTAAATAGGGATATGATACTTTATATAGTTCATTTTATATTTAAGTGTATATTATTGTCACATGTATTGACAATTTATGTTTATAGACCTACAGCTTGTCTTACTTCTTCCATTTTACTTTGAGCTATACTTTGAGCTTTCTTTGCACCTAGCGCCAATATATCATTTACCTCATCCATATGAGAGAGATAATATGCACGCTTTTCTCTAGCTTCACCTAATTCTTCCCAAATTAATTCTTTGAGATATTTTTTAAAATGTCCATATCCTTCTTGCCCACTTTTGTAACGTCTTTGTAGTTCTTGTTTTTGGGTCTCATCTAAAAATAACGATGCCAAAGCATAGATATTATCATCTTCCCATGCTAAAGGTTCTCCAAGAGGTGTAGATGAAGAGATGATTTTATTACATCTTTTTTGTAATGGTTTTTCTTCCATAAAAAGGTCTATGGAATTGTCATAAGACTTTGACATTTTTTGACCATCTATACCAGGGATTGTAGCCACTTCCGCAGCTACTTTGTGTTCGGGCATGGTAAAGATGTCTCCATACTCGTTGTTAAACTTTGTAGCGATGTCACGTGTCATCTCTACATGTTGTATCTGGTCTTTACCTACGGGGACTATTTGGGTGTCCAGCATGAGAATGTCTGCTGCCATAAGCACAGGGTAGCTAAAGAGGGCATGGTTGGCAGGTATGCCACGAGCCACCTTGTCTTTGTATGAGTGCCCACGTTCAAGCAGTCCCATAGGGGTAAACTTTGAGAGTATCCAGTAGAGTTCAAGTACTTCAGGTACATGGCTTTGTACCCAAAAAGTTGTTTTGTTTGGGTCTAGTCCTATAGAGAGGTAATCCACTGCTGCATCTATGGTGTATTGCTTTAGGGTTGCTGCATCTTTAGAGGTAGTGAGTGAATGGTAGTTAGCGATAAAAGTAAAAAGTTCGTTCTCTTCTTGCAAGTCTACCATAGGCTTCATAGCACCAAAGTAGTTTCCTATATGAAGTTTTCCTGAAGCTTGGATTCCTGTGAGTACACGCATGGTCTCTCCTGATATAATTTATGCAATTATAGCAGGAGAATTAGGAATTAGGAATTAGGAATTAGGAATTGTTAAAAATTTTAGATGTAATCTTGCTCTTCATCAAATCTTTGCCCACGTTTACGTGCTACGATGTCTAGAGGCACACCCTCAAAATCAAACTTGTCTCTAAAGAAATTTGATAGGTAACGTATGTATGAGAAGTGCAAGTACTCAGGTCTGTTGGTGATGAGTGCAATCTTAGGCGGTTTAGTCTCATACTGTGTGGCAAACTTTACGTTTACTATAGCACCATTATGTGAAGGTATATGGTGACGGCGTATGGCAGCACGAAGTGTATCATTGAGTTCAGAAGTAGGGATGCGTCTTTTGTATCGTCCATAGATATCGACTATCTGGTCAAGTATTTTGTTTACCCTAAGTCCTGTTTTGGCAGAGATGGTGATAAAAGGTGCATAGTGCAAAAACCGTAGCTCATCACGTACATCATCGACTACTTCTTCGTAGCTTCTGTCATCTTTTATGTCCCACTTGTTAAGCACTATAAGACATGCCAGTTTATACTCTTCTATGAGTCCTGCTACTCTTTCATCGAGTTCAGAGATTTGTTGGGTTGAGTCCAATACGAGTAGCACTAGATTTGCTTTTTTTAGCATTTCTGTAGTTCGGGTAAGGGCGTACTTTTCTATGCCTACTATTTTACTTCGTTTACGTATACCTGCAGTGTCTATAAATGTCACTTCATGGTCACGATGTTCTATGGTCTCATCTATGGGATCTATAGTCGTTCCTGCTACAGCAGAGACAACAGAACGTTCAACACCTAGTAAGGCATTAAGAAGTGATGACTTACCAGTATTCACGCGTCCTATGATAGCAACACGTATTTCATTGTCTTCTTCCTCTTTATACTCTGCATGTATCTGTTCAACGATTTGTGCAAATGGGTCTGGTTCATCTTCTTCTAACACAAGACCAACATCTTCTGCTTCAGGGGCAGGGATATGCTCTTCCATCCATGCATAAAAGTCATTAAAGTAACGGTTATGACTCACAGACATAGGAAATGTAGCATCCGCACCAAACTCCAGAAACTCCCAGTAACGCTCTTCTTCTTTGTCGTTGTCTATCTTGTTTACTACAAGTGCTAGTGGTTTGTTCATCTCTTGGAGTTTGTAAAAGAGCTCTTTGTCTTTTTCATCAGGGATAGTCTTGCCATCTACCATATAGATGATGATGTCGGCTTCCTCGGCAGCTCGTAGTGAGAATTCTGCTACTTTGGTAAAAAGTTCAGAAGAGTAGTCTATGCCTCCAGTGTCAAGTACTTCAAACTCACGGTTTTCAGAGATAGTTACTAAACGTCTTTTGATGTCACGTGTAGTTCCAGACATATCTGAAGTGATGGCATCACGCTGACGTGCGAGGCGGTTAAAGAGAGAAGACTTCCCTACATTAGGTCGTCCTACGATGGCTACTTTTTTTAGTGATTGCATTTATATTCTCTTTTTTAAATAAGTGAGAGGATTATATCACAATTCAAAAAATATCTTATTTTATAAACTTAGACTTATTGACATATTCATTGAGTCTCTTGAGGGTAGTTGCATGTTGACAAGTCGTTTTAGTTCCTTCTGAATCTACTTTTGCAAGACTCCAAACCATAATACCGCTATTGTCCTCTTTCTTAAGGTATTTGATAAATCGTTCAAGAGAGTAGGGTTCGGGAGTCTTATATAGTTTAGAAAAACTACCATTAATCATAGAAGTCTCTCTACATCCTTTAGCACGAGCATCTAAATTGGTTGTGACCAATTCAGATGTACTTGCCGCTTCAGGGGCAGGGTTGAAACCCATAGCAAGTGGTCCAGAGTATATCTCTCTATAACTTTTAAATATTCCGATAGGATCTGCTCTAAGGTTATTATTTTCCTTGCTTAGACTATCGTAACTCATTATTGAAATATGATCAAAGATATTTTCAAGTTTGTAATTCTTATTGACTAGCGTATCAAATACCAACCTTTCAAATCCTGGTAGGTATCGTTGATAGGATACTTTATTGCATTTTAATATTTTATTGTCCACCATTTCTTGGGAGCATTCTGCACCTACACTTCCTGTTGCAATGGTCAACATTTTATCATCACCAACGATATCTTTCATAGCTAATATCACATTAACGTATTCGGGAATCAGTACATCGTGCAAGGTCTTATCTCTTTTATCTGGATCAGATATTGCATTGAGCGTAAATCCTCGTTCATAATCGATATCTATACCATCAAGATTCAAATAGTCTATAAGATTTTTTAAGGCCTTTCTATGCGTATCATTATGCTTGTCAATAAATTTAGACCATCCATTGCCATGACTAAATGTACCCCCACCAACTGCCAAAAGTATTTTAACTCCTCTGTCTTGTAGACTTTTAAAGGCAGCTTTATATTCATCCATCGTACCAAGATGTGGATTGAACTCTATACCAGTTGTATCAAGACCTAACCAATTTTTACCATCAAATGTTAAGTCAGGTTTAGCAAAAGAAATTAGCACATAATTGTATAGTGTATCAATATTTTTTATATCACTTGGTGACAATGACCAAGAGGGTAGATACCCCACAGAGAAATGATTATTTCTTGTGTCCTTTATTGGTTTTACTGTGCCGTTGATGGCATAAATTGAAGTTGTTAAGATTGAAAAAAACATGATACATCTAGTGAGTATTGTCAGTTTATATTTCATTTATTAGCCTTTTATTTAAAATTATTTTTTAGCATTTGGAACTAAAGTCTGAATGTTATAATCTGATTATATCGTATCTTGCTATTACGGAGTACACCTTTATTTTATCACTAAAGCATTAGGTAAACTTTCCACATACACACTCTGGGAAGGAAAGGCAAAACTAGCATGGTTTTCTTCGACTATTTGCATGATTTTAAAATGTATATCTTCACGTATATTCAAATATTTGTCCCAGTTTGCCGTTGAGGTAAAGGTATAGATAAAAATATTGAGAGCAGAGTCTCCAAAAGACTCAAAATTCACCAGCAACGTATCTTTAGAGGAGATCTCTTCATGGTTATGAAGCATAAACTCAATTTCATTTACAATTTTTTGTATTTGTGTAGATGAAGTATTATATGTCAGTCCTATACGCATTTTTATACGGCGTATGCCACGGCGAGAGAAGTTTTCTATAGGTGTGTTAGCTACAAGTTGGTTTGGCACAGTAATGAGAGATTTTTCAAATGAACGTATTTTAGTGGTTCTCATACCTATGGCTTCAACAACACCTTCGACTTCTCCTACTTTTATCCACTCACCTATGCGCACTGATTTGTCTGCAAGTAGAGCAAAAGAACCAAAAAGATTTGACGCGGTATCTTTAGCAGCCAATGCTATAGCAAGACCACCAAGACCTAAAGATGCTATAAGTGCAGTAACATTAATGCCCCAGACTTGTAGCATAGCACCAAGTCCAACACCTGCTATGAGTATTTTGACAATTTTAAGTATGAAGTCACCCATTTCACGAGACAAGTCTGAATGAAACCTTGCAGTGGTATGGTGAAAAATACCACGAAGCGCATCAGCAATGGCAATAATAGCCCAAAAAATGACAAAAACAATCAGCGTATTTAAAATATTTTTAATGATAGATGTTTCCCAAAATATGAGGGCAAAAAACAGATGAAGTCCTACCACGATAAAAGCAAAACTCGCAGGATCTTTGAGTGCTGATATCATTTTATCATCATAATAGGTTGTTGTATATTTAGCAAGTTTTTGCAAGCTACCTATAATAATAAATGTAAAAAATCTTCTCAAAACAAGAAAAAATATGAAAATAACTATAGCAGCAATCAGGTTAGCAAAAGGAATGCCCATAATCGTGTTCGATAAAAAAGGATAGGCATTATAGATAGGGGTAAGTGCAGATTGTACAAGATGATCGAGGTTCATATCTAGTCCATCTATGACATTAATGGTATGTTTTTCTATTTGGTTTACTGGATTACTTTGATTGATATCTATATTTTTCATAAAGAGGTTGCTCCACACGATTTATTCACATCATTATAGTAAGATTTGTCTCAATTTCGAGTACAAAAGGCAAGTGATGATAAAAAAACTTTTAATCTTTATGAGTATATGTATACTTATAACAGAAATATCATATGCAAAAACAACACAACTAAATTATAAAGCGACTTTTGGTATCTTTGGGACGGTAGGTACGATTAGAAATACCTT
The DNA here is from genome assembly GCA_021647715.1 of Sulfurovum sp. Lineage (GTDB taxonomy): Bacteria > Campylobacterota > Campylobacteria > Campylobacterales > Sulfurovaceae > Sulfurovum. Next base: position 3,875 of record JAKIUE010000036.1, on the reverse strand, counting down.
AATACAAAATGGTGAAAAGTATAGTATAAAAACCACAGTAAAATTAGCAGGACTTGCTAAACTACTGATGGGTGGACAGACAGAAGAGTATCTCTCACGCGGGCATATGAAGAATGGACTGATGGTAAGTGATACCTATACGATGACAAGCCGTAAAAAAGATAAAGTAACACAAAAAAGCTATACGATAAACCATAAAAAGAGATATGTAACTAAACGCTATAGAAAGTGGATAAAAGGAAAAGTCTCACAAGACGAAACACAGAAACTCTCTTTTTATGCAAAAGATGATTTGTTGACACTCTATTTTAATTTGGGTCATGCCATTAAAGAAAAGGGTAAAACCTATCTTTTTAAGGCAGTTGGACTTGAAAAACAACAAGGCAAAGTGAATATCACTGTGCCAAACGATACGAGTAATGCCAGCTATAAAAAAGATTTAGGATCTGGTGCAAAGCTCTATGCAAAAGCACGCATACATCAAAAAAACTTTCGAAAGAAAAAAGGTGATATATTACTGGCTCTTGATAAGGATGGGTATATAAAAAAATCAGTTATTAAAGATATTTTAATGTATGGAGATGCGGAGTTGATACGTACGAAATAGTCTAAGACATAGCGTTTCAAATAGCATGATAGATGACAGTACGATTACGACCATCTTTTTTTGCTTGATACATGGCATAATCTGCATGAGAAATGGCATCATTTAAGCTTATGTGACCAGACACTATTTCCATACCTATACTTAGTGTAATTTGAATACTATGGTCTTTATAAGTAAGTGAAAGTGTTTCGATAGACATACGTATTTTTTCTGCAATAAGGGCACCATCTTTTATCGATGTATGAGGAAGAAAAATAAAAAACTCTTCTCCTCCCCAACGTATGGCTATATCTGTTTGTCTAAGTGTGCTTTGTATTGTCTTTGCAACTTCTTGTAAAACAAAATCTCCTGCATCATGTCCATAGGTATCATTGACTTTTTTAAAAAAATCCATGTCACACATAAGTATGATTCCTTGAGGGTCATCTATATTCTCTATGTACTTCTCATAGCCACGCCTGTTATATAAGTTGGTAAGGCGATCCCTTGTTGAGTTTTCTTCAAGCTCTTCACGGAGTTTTTGCAATGTATCAAATGAGGTCACATTGTTATATTCATACAAAGCAGATAAGAAGGTAATAAGTAAAAATGAGAGTATAACCCGAAGCTTAAAGTCATCAGGATAGTACGCCTTTTCTACTAATGTAAAAGTGAAATCAAAAGGAGCATATAAGATGAAAAGAATAAGTATAAAAAAGAAAAAAACATACTTAAAGCCTTGATTTAGTCCTAATGCAAAGAAAACTATAAGTGGCAAAGAAGATATCCATAATGGTCCAGTTAAACTTACACCTCCACTATAGACAAGATAGCTCATCAATACAAAAAATAGTGATGATAAAAAATGCGAAGCCAAATATTCATTTTTTGATTTTTTCAAATAAAGATAGTTCACTATTGTAGCAAAGGCAACAATGAAGAGTGGGATTGCTGCTTTATTGTCTTGTAGTAAAAAAGCTTTTATTGCAAGAGGAAGTAAAAAGAGTAGGGCAATAAGATTAAAAAGTTGGATTAAATGTATTTTATGATGGTATATAGGGTAATCCGTTTTTATTTTGAACTTTTTCTGTACAAAAGGTGGATTTTTCATTATATAAACAAACCTCGTAATTATCAATATTATTTACATGATTAACTAAATAATATTAATGTTATTACTTAGATTATAGCATAAGTAGTTGATGTATGTTAAACTTGCAAAAAAATGCTACATGAGGATGATTTTTGACTCAAATGATAAAAAACATGGATAGAGGTATACTATTTATGCTATTAGCATCACTATCCTTTGCGTGTATGGGTGGTTTTGCAAAAGTGGTGAGTGAAACACTTCCTCCCGTAGAAGTTACTTTTTTTAGAAACATCTTTGGTGTAGTACTTGTAGGACTTGCCATTTGGAAAGTACCTTTGAAGCAAACAGGGGGGAAGCCATGGTTACTACTCTTTCGTGGAAGTATGGGATTCGCAGCACTATTGGCGTACTTTTACATTATGGCACATATACCACTAGGCGAAGCAGTAACCTATAACAAAACTTCACCTATTTTTGTGGCTATCTTTGCATATATTTTTTTAAATGAAAAGTTACATAAAAGTGCTTTGCTTGCTATTGCTGTAGGGTTTGTAGGTATTTTATTCATTGCACAACCTCAAGGTGGTAGTTTTGACAAATATGATGCTCTGGGTATTTTTTCTGGTATTGGAGCAGCGTTGGCATATACCTCTATACGAGAATTACGTAAGTACTATGACACTCGTGCGATTGTCATGTCTTTTATGGCAGTAGGTACTATTGCCCCACTATTCTTGATGATTCTCACCCCTTATGTAGAAGTCTCAGAGGACTTTGACTGGATGTTCGCAGAGTTTGTGATGCCTCAAGGTATAGAGTGGGGATATGTAACAGCAGTCGGTATCTTTGCTACCATTTCACAGCTATTGATGACAAAAGCTTATGAGTTAACAAAAGCTGGAATCGTAGGTACGATAAGTTATAGCAATATAGTTTTTGCAGTCATCATAGGTACGATATTAGGTGACCCAATTCCTGATATTTGGACAACTTTAGGTATAATCTTAGTCATAACATCAGGGCTACTTGTAGCGCTTTCAAAAGCTACTGAGTCAAAGCTTTGAATTAAGAAGAATAGGATAATAAAAAATGATATTAATAGCAGGACCATGTGTACTTGAAAGTCGTGATACCGTGATGCGTATAGCAGAGTCACTTGGTAAATACCACGAAGATTGTACAAAAGATTTTTATTTTAAAGCCAGTTTTGACAAAGCAAACCGTACGAGTTTAGACTCTTTTAGAGGACCGGGACTTGACGAAGGTCTTAAAATGCTACAAGAAGTAAAAGAACAATTTGGATATAAAATCTTAACAGATGTGCATGACTACACACAGCCAAAAGCAGTGGCTGAAGTAGCAGATGTACTTCAAATACCTGCTTTTTTATGTCGTCAAACTGACCTGCTTGTGGCTGCGGCTCAAACATCAGCAGTAGTGAACATAAAAAAAGGGCAATTTTTAGCACCTCAAGCTATGGAACATTCGGTAAAAAAAGTACTTAAAACCAGAGGTTTTGAGGGTGATGCTACTTTTAAGAATGCACAAAAGTATAATGTCTGGCTCACTGAAAGAGGCTCCAGCTTTGGTTATGGTAATTTAGTTGTAGACATGAGAGGACTCAAGCAGATGCGAGAGTTTGCCCCTGTCATATTTGACGCGACACACTCAGTACAACAACCAGCAGCTGGAGGAGCCACAAGTGGGGGAGATTCGGCACTTGTACCGTACCTATCACGTGCAGCTGCTGCTGTAGGGGTAGATGGATTCTTCTTTGAAACGCATTTTGACCCCTCTGTGGCTTTGAGTGATGGGCCAAACATGATAGAACTTAAAAAGTTAGATGCACTTATGAAGCAGATAGAAGCTATACAGACCATAGTAGATTAGGCAACAGACCCTGTAAGTAAAAAAAGTTATAATAGTACTAATTATAAAATCAAGGATAAACATGAAAACAGTAGAAGGTAATCTCCAAGTTAACAAAAAGAAAAAAGTAGCCATCATTAATGCAAGATTTAACCACTTCATTACAGACAGACTTGTAGAAGGTGCAGTAGATGCCTATGCAAGACATGGTGGGAATGCTAAAGATTTAGATCTTATTTTAGTGCCTGGTGCATTTGAAGTGCCATTTGCATTAGATAAAGCATTGGCTTCTGGTAAATATGACGCAGTATGTTGTTTAGGTGCAGT
>JAKIUE010000136.1 GCA_021647715.1 Sulfurovum sp. | reverse complement strand
AGAGTTTCCTCTGACAAATTCATTTGCTCCATGATGCACTCTATAATGTTTATCATAACCTACGTCTACAAGTCCATGATAACCACGCCAACCATCGGAATGAATTATACTATCTGGATTGACTTTATCCCTAATAATCCCCTGTAACGTAGCCTTTGTAACATCAGGTACTATTTCAGTATAGACTTTACCTTCTCTTTTTAGAAGACCAAAGACTATTGTTTTACCTCTAGCACCTCTTCCTCTTTTTCCTCTAACTCTAGAAGCTCCAAAGTAAGATTCATCTACTTCAACTTCTCCAGACAAAGGTGAAGTTTTATCACATAATTTTACAATTCTTTCTCTAAAGAGCATCAAATAACGATTTATTGTATTGCGATTCAATCTGGTTAAATGTGCAATTTGTGTAGCTGATAAATCTTCGGAAAATAGCTTTACTATCTCTCTAAATTTTGACTCCGAAATGTGGCTAACTTTTATATACTTGTTTTTCATCGGTATTATCGTACCTTTCTGTACTTTAAATACCTTTAAATTAGTCTAGCCCCTAAAATTATTAGTTAGAAAAGAAAAACATGATATTGAAAATGATTTGCTTCGTGAAAAAGTTATAATGTACTTAAAGGTTCTAAAATTTAAAGATGGTGTGCTGATAGCTATTAATGCTGAGATAGAAGAGTTTATTCATAGACCAATAGAGAAATTACTGAAGAACTATATTTCTATATGTTTTAAGGAATAGTTTTTTCTCGTTTGTATAAAAATTGAGGGTCAAGTTTTTACTCTTGACTTTTTAAATGAAGTCTAGACCTATGCCTTTAAATGTCCTTACTTGACCTAACTTTGACATTTTTTCTTAGCTTAGCTATAATGTACACATGGGTAAAATAGATAAAGAAAAAGAAGAAATATCTTGGATTAAGTTTTGGATAGGTGTGAGTGTTGCATCTATGATGGGACTTATAAGTTGGCTAGTTAATAACTATGAGAGTGCAAATTCAATTATGTTGATTTTAGATACAGCTTCTATCTTAGCTATAGCCATCTTTATTGTGAAACTCAATAAAATAGGATTAAAAAAGATTAAAGAATTGGAGAATTTATAATGACAGTACTATATATAATAGCTATTGTGGCTTTTGTTGGATCATTGTTGTATAGTATGTATGAAACTTTGCAGAGCTTTAAGTCTGAAACTAAAGTCTAGGATACGAGGAAACAAGGGCTTATATAGTTAAATACTTCCTTCCATTCTCCATACTTTATAAACAAGTTTTTCAAGTGCATATTGACTCTTCTGTGACAGAAGTCTTTTTTCTTCATCGTTTAGGCTTAGGTTTAATTTTTCAAATATATCAAATATTTCATCTTCTACTAAACCAAAATATACATTTTTTTTCAGAGGGTTCAATTAAAAGTTTGTTATAATATTTCCATAAAAAAGAGGAACTATAATGAACTCAGCATTCACACTAATAGACTGGGGTATCTTTGGTGCATATTTTTTAGTATTAACCCTTACTAGCGTTATCTTGTCTCAAACTAAAGTGAAGAATACGCGTGATTATTATGTCGGTGGAAACTCGGTGCCTATGTTTGCTGTGGCTATGTCTGTGTTGGCTACTTCTCAGTCTGCGGCTACATTTTTAGGTGGACCTGAGTACTCGTATGGTAAAGACTTGACGTTTCTTGGGTTTTACTTCTCAGCCTTTTTAGCAGTAATATTTGTGGCTAAAGTACTTATACCTAGGTTTTATGCTATCAATGCTGTGACGGTCTATGAACTGCTAGAACATCGTTATGGAACTAAAGCCAAAAAACAAGCAGGAGTCATGTTCCTCATCGGTCGTCTTTTTGCGTCTGGAGCTAGACTCTACATAGGTGCATTGGCTATCTCTATGATACTTTTTTTAGACATTAGTCCCAGTCATGTGGCCATTTCCATCACTATTTTGATGCTTGGTGCACTTGCATATGCTTACTATGGAGGAGTAAAGTCAGTCATCTTCTCAGATATTATTCAAGCGGTGACATACATAGGGGCAGGGGTTGCTGTACTTATCTACTTGTATGTGAGTATAGATGCAGACTTTAGTACCGTCGTGCATACCCTAGAAGTGGACAATAAACTAAAACTTTTAGACTGGTCAATGTCAGGTGGCTTTTCTGTTTGGGCATTGCTAGGTGGGTGGCTACTGCTCAACATCGCAGCGTACGGACTAGACCAAGACATGACACAGCGTGCATTGGCATGTAAAGATGCCAAAGAGGCTCAAAAATCACTAATGATGAGTATTTACCTTACTATTCCTGTAGCCATACTCTTTTTGTGTATAGGCTTACTTCTGTATCTTTTTTATCAACATCCAGAACTCTCTCATATGAGTACCGAAGTAGTACAGAAGTTTGAGGGAGAGAAAATTACTATTTTTATGTATTACATACTTCATGAGATGCCAGAGGGTATGCGTGGGCTTGTGACGGTAGGGGCTGTGGCTGCTGCATTATCTTCCTCTAACTCAGTGCTAGGTGCTATGAGTTCGGTGGCTATTCAAGACCTTTACCGTCCATGGAAGGAGTCTCAAGGTATGAGAGATGAAATGCATTTTGTTAAAGCTGGACGTCATGCCGTACTCTTCTTTGCTGTTGCACTCTCACTCATGGCAATGCTAAGTTACTACTGGCAACGCTACACGGAACTGCCATTGCTTAGTTTTGCTCTTGGTGTGATGGCGTTTGCTTACACTGGGTTACTAGGAGTGTTTGGTGCAGCTATCTTTACTAAGCGTGGAAATGCTACAACTGTACCGTTGGCACTCTTGGGTGGATTTATGACAGTATTGCTGCTTCAACCTTATGTAGGTGGAGATAGTCTTGAAAAGATTCTAGGATTTAAACTTGGCTTTTCTTGGCAGATACTAGGTGGGACTTTGGTAGCGTTTGGGGTGATGATGATGGGGAAAGAAAAAAAACATTAATCTTCTTTTCCTATAATAGTGTTATAAAAATATGAAGGAATTATTGTGCAGCAACAAAATGATGTGGAGTATAAAGCCATTATATATCAAGAGGGTATGCTAGGCTCACTACTATTAGGTGGAGCAAAAGTGGATCCCGTGAAGTTTAGTGATTTCCTAAATAGCAATGCTCAAAATGGTTGGCGTGTAGTGACTATGGAAAAAGATATACGAAGAATGTTGCTTCTGTTTAAAAGAGAAGCTTATGTCGTTTTAATGGTAAGGGATAAATAATGAAAATAGCAATGATAATATCTACAGTACTTTTGGTAATCTGGGTACTGATGACAATGGCAGTGATGTGGACAAATGCACTAGGTAATGAAATATATCTAAAACTTTCTGTCACTATGGGCATTGTAGTTATTGCTACGATTCTGATAGCACTGGCATTAAGAGAGTATGGCTCTGAGAAGAAGTTAAAAGACCATAATTATTTAGATTAAGAGATGGCAAGAGAACATTACATAGG
>JAKIUE010000135.1 GCA_021647715.1 Sulfurovum sp. | reverse complement strand
AAAAGAGTGTAAAAATCCCGATGATACTCCACTGTATCACACGTAATGCCTTACTCTCTTTCCACGGGATAAGCGAGTGACTTGTCTTTAGGTTACCCTGACCTATGCGAAACGATGAAGAGAGTACCACAAGCACAGCAGAGATACTCAGCTGTATAAGTGCCAGCTTCAGTGCCAAGCCTATGTCAAAGTCTAGTTTGACCGCTTCATAGATGGCAACCTCTAGAGTATTATAGCTAGGACTACCTCCTAACAAAAGTACTATCGCAAAAGAGGTGAAACAGAGCAGAAAGATAGTAGAACCGATGCTAAGTAGCGTAGATTTGAGTGCAGGATATTCAACATACAAAAAGCGTTCTAGTACATTAAAATTGAGTGATTTTGCTAGTTTATACTTCTCTTTAGGAATAGACTCAAAGCTATGCAGTAAAGCCCGTGAAGCAAAAGAGGCATTAAGATAGACATGTGCTAGCAGTATCCCTACTAGCCCATAGATGTACGAACCAAAAGAGGTATCGAACAAAAAAAGGCTTGCTTGGTTCACATACCCATTACGCCCAAAAATACCGATGATACCAAAGGCAACGATGAGTGTGGGCAATACCAACGAAGAGGAAAACAACGCTACCAACAACCCCCTACCCCTAAAGTGTGCCTGATGTGCCAATGCCCATGCAAGTAGGACGCCCACAATAAGAGATAAAATCGTTGAGAGGAATGCTTGGTAGAGGGTGAATTTTAGCAGTCCGTAGATACGGCTGTCTAGTGCTGTGAATAGGTCTGAGTCTTGTGCATTATAAAGGGTGTAAAAGAGTAGGAATGCAAAGCCTAACAATAAGAATGATATAAAAGCACCCGGAAACACTGCACTTTTAAATCTGACTAACCCTTTAAACATCGTTACTTCTGTATCGCTTCTAGCCACTCATTGATAATAGCTTTTCTTTGAGTCTCTACCGTTTTTCCATCCATGAGCATCATCTTCTCTGGTCTGTATAGTGTAGAAAATGCTTTAGGTAATTTCACACCCTGTGCTACAGGATACGCCCAGTTAGCTGTGGGGATAATATCTCCAAAGGTTTTAGAGTGCATAAATGCTAAAAACTGTTTGGCTAACGCTTGGTGTTTAGAGGTTTTAAGCACGGCTGCTACTTCTATCTGCCCGTAGTGTCCCTCGCTAAAAGGGGCTGATTTGATGTTGGTTCTGTTTTCTTCTACTATGTGATAGGCTGGTGATGTGGTGTAGCTTAGCACCATATCTGCCTCACCTTTGAGAAAGAGTCCATACGCTTCTGACCAGCCTTTGGTAATGGTGAGTATGTGTGGAGCCAAACGCTTCCAGTACGCCCCTGCTTTGTCCCCATAGACAGACTTAACCCACAAGAGTAACCCTAACCCTGCCGTAGAAGAACGAGGGTCTTGTATGACGATTTTGAAATCTTTTGGCATGTTCACTAAGTCTTCAAAAGAGTGTGGTACATTTTTGAGCCGTGTTTCATCATAGACAAAGGCAAAAAAACTGTAATCAAATGGTGTAAAAATATCATCACTATACGGTGCTGGTAAATCTAACTTGGAGGTATTGAGTTCATGGGGTACAAACAGCCCCGTTTTCTTAGCCACCTCAGCGATGCTTGTATCTAAACCTAAGAGTACATCTGCTTTGGTACGCTTGCCCTCTAGCTGTATCTTACGCAGAGCTCCTATAGAGCTAGAGAGCCCTACAAATTTTAGGGTACAGTTATGCTCTTTTTCAAAGGCTATTTTTATCTTGGGTGAAGGACCCCATGATGCAGCAAAAGCATCATAGGTGTAGATAGTTAGTGTGGGTTTTTCTGTTGCAAAGACAGCAAGTGTAAGTAGTAAGAAAAGTTGTATCGTTTTAATCATTGAATATTATACCTCATCCGTAGGGTGTTGTAGCCTTACAACACCATTAATTTGAATGTTATTTTAGTCATAAAAGATTATACCCCTAATTGACCTTGTCTATTATTACCCACAAACTTGATAACAAAAATAGAGTCTGGAATCTCTGTAAAGACAGAGAACATCTCTTTTTCAAGTAGTGCCATAATGACTTTATAGTCACCATGAATCTGCGTGCTAAGTTCGTTACGTACCACCTCAACACGTGTTTCTTTTTCTAGCATAGAAATAAACGCCAAGATAGGTGCTTCAAAGTCCTTTTGGAGTGGGTACATACTAATATCTACAGAGATTTCCATTATCTTACCTTAAAAATCGTAAGTTAGTGTCACACCAAATGTTCTAGGTGTACCTTTTTGTGTATAAAGTTCTGATTCATATCCATTTCCTGGATTGTTGGCAAAGAAGAAACCTCTCACTGCATACGCTTCATCAGTAATATTTTTTGCCCATAAACTCACAGCTAAATCATTATATGTATATTCTAAACTGGCATTGAGCAAAGTATATGCTTCAGATTTTTGTTCATGTGTATTAGAGAAATAATAACTTGCTTTACCTTCAGCATTTACCTTGAGTCTAAATGCCTCTGCAAAACTATAGTCAAAACCTATATTATATTGATACTTAGGTGCATGTGCTGGTTCTCGTCCATCTAATGTTGCTGTATAATCATCAAACTGGCTTTTGAGTAGCCCAATACTTGAATAGAGGTGTATAGTATCATTTAAGTAATAATCCAACTGCGATTCAAGTCCATAATAACTTCCTTGTGCAGCATTACCTAAATAATCTGTAAAACTATGTTCATTTTCTTGATAAAGTTTAATTTGGATATCTTTTCGTTTTCCATAAAATACGTTAAACCTACTGGTTAACGTATTATCATAATAAGAGGTATTTACACCAAGATCAACATTCCATAGTGTTTCTGTTGCAAATGTTTTATCTGTAGCACTAAGTTTTGTACCTGCATTCACACCCCCTGGTTTATATCCACGTGACAAGGTTGCATAATAAAGTGCTGTATCGCTTGATTGATAATTTACACCTAACTTTCCCCCTACCATAGTTTCATCATTTTCTATATGTACATTATGAGAATCCTTATACTCCATATCCCATTTTTCAACTCTAAGTCCACTTATAATAGTTAGTTTCTCACTTAAGTGTGTATCAAGTTGTGCATATATTGCGGTATTTGTTGAAGTATAATCACTGTTAAAATTAAGCTCAGCCTTATAATCTGTTGGATGGTTTCGCACTAATGCTTCATCATAATTTTTAGCATATACACCTACCGTCCAGTCACTTGTATCTGAGAAAAGACGTCCATTTTCTTTAGAAGTTAGGTGTACATCAATATCTGCCTGTGTTTTCTCTCGTTTGTATGCATCAAATCCCTTATAAGGATATGTAGCTGCATCAAACTGCCCTGTATGACTCCAGTCCTCATCATAGCTATATGTCAAGTCAGATTTTGAATAACTTAGTTTTGAAATCAGTGTCATAGCATCAAATCCATAGGTAGACTTTAGTGCAAATGCATCAGTTTTTTGTCTGTCTGCTCCTGGTTCATCTGATTGAGAAGTCAAAC
>JAKIUE010000035.1 GCA_021647715.1 Sulfurovum sp. | reverse complement strand
ACTGGGTGAATTTGCACCGACTAGAACATTTAGGGGCCATAAAGGTTCTGTTCAGAAGAAGGTAGGTTAATATGAGTAGAGCATTATTGAAATTTGTAAGAGTATCGCCTATAAAATCTAGACTTATAGCTAGAGAAGTTCAGGGTATGAATGCTGAACTTGCACTAGCAGCCTTAGAGTTTATGCCTAATAAGGCAGCAGGTATTATTTCTAAAGTTATTGCTTCAGCTGTTGCCAATGGTGATTATGAACCAGAAGAGGTAACAATCACCTCTTGTAGAGTAGACAAAGCAGCAGTGATGAAAAGATGGAGACCAAGAGCTAGAGGTACTGCGTCACGTATCATTAAGCCTACGGCACATATTTTAGTAGAGGTCGGTGTTGCATCTGATTCTATAGAAGCAGCTACTAAAAAAACTACTGCTAAAAAAGCGGCAGCAAAGAAAACAGAAAGCAAAAAATCTGCAGCTAAAAAAACTGAAACAGCAAAAAGTAAAACAACAGCAAAAGAAGAAACTAAAAAAGTTGAAAGCAAAAAAGCAGAAACTAAAAAACCTGCACCTAAAGCTCCAGCAAAAACGGATGCTAAAGGTGATGATTTAACTAAAATAGCTGGTATTGGTAAAGTGTATGCAGGTAAGCTTAACGATGAAGGAATCTTCACATATGCAGATGTTGTAAATATGACACAAAAACAAATCGATACGATGGAAGAAAAGTATACATTTAAAGGTGACTTTAAAGATGCTATCGCAGATGCGAAAAACTTCGTAAACGGAAAGGACGCGTAATGGGACAAAAAGTAAATCCTATAGGTCTTAGACTAGGAATAAACAGAAACTGGGAATCAAGATGGTTTCCAGCAAAAGAAAGAACGGCTGAATTTATCGCAGAAGATTATAAAATCAGAAAATTCCTTAAAAAAGAACTTTACTATGCTGGTGTTTCTAACATTATTATAGAAAGAACAGTTAAAAAATTAAGAATCAATCTTGTTACGGCTAGACCTGGTATTATTATTGGGAAAAAAGGTGCAGATATTGAGAAACTTAAAGCAACACTTATCAAAATGCTTGGTAAAGATGTAGCGATTAACATTAAAGAAGAGAAACGTCCTCAAGCTTCTGGTCAATTAGCCGCTGAAAATGTAGCAACACAACTAGAGAGAAGAACAGCTTTTAGACGTGCGATGAAAAAAGTAATCCAAGGCGCACTCAAATCAGGTGCAAAAGGGATTAAAGTATCTGTTTCGGGTAGACTTGGTGGAGCTGAAATGGCTAGAACTGAGTGGTACTTAGAAGGTCGTGTGCCTTTGCATACACTTAGAGCTAAAATCGATTATGGTTTTGCAGAAGCACATACAACGTATGGAATCATTGGTATTAAAGTATGGATCTTCAAAGGTGAAGTCCTTGCTAAAGGTATCCAAGCCGATGCACCAGATGATAAAAAAGGTGGTCGTAAACCACGTCAAAAGAGAGGTGAATAACGATGTTAATGCCTAAAAGAACCAAATGGAGAAAGCAACAAAAAGGCCGTAATCGCGGTAAGTCTTTCAGAGGAAATAAAATTGAATTTGGTGATATCGCAGTTAAAGCTGTAGAAGCTGGAAGAATTGAGTCACGTCAAATCGAAGCTGCACGTGTTACTATGACAAGAAAAATAAATAGAACAGGTAAAACTTGGATTAGAGTTTTCCCAGATAAACCACTTACTGCTAAACCACTAGAGACTAGAATGGGTAAAGGTAAAGGGGCTGTTGATAAATGGGTTATGAATGTGAAGCCAGGAAGAATTATTTTTGAAATGGCTGGTGTTGAAGAATCACTAGCTAGAGAAGCATTAACACTTGCAATTCATAAAATGCCATTTAAGTGTAAAATTATCGCTTTGAAGGATTCAAATGAATTATATTGATATAAAAGACAAAAGCGAAGCTGATTTGATAGCAATGCTTAAAGAGAAAAAACTCGAGTTATTTACACTCAATGCAAAGCAAAAAACAATGCAATTGACAAATACTACTGAGTTAAGAGTAGCGAAAAAAGATGTCGCTAGAGTCCAAACAGCATTAACTGCTGCTAGATCGAAGTAAGGATTATTTATGCCAAAAAGACAAATAACTGGTACTGTGATTAAAAAGGCTGGAGATAAAACTGCTACTGTTTTAGTAGAAAGAAGAGTCCTTCACCCAAGATATCACAAAACGGTAAAAAGATTTAAGAAATATCTTATCCATGATGAGAAGAATGACATTAATGTTGGAGATACAGTATCTGCTGTTGAATGTAGACCGCTTTCAAAAACAAAAAGTTTTAGACTTCTTGAAATAGTAAAAAGAGGAGAAGTGTAATGATCCAAGGTTTTACTAGATTAAATGTAGCAGATAATTCTGGTGCAAAAGAAATCATGTGTATCAAGGTTCTTGGTGGATCTAAAAGAAGATATGCCTCAGTAGGTGACGTAATTGTTGCTTCTGTGAAAAAAGCACTTCCGACAGGAAAAGTAAAAAAAGGTAAGGTTATTAAAGCAGTTGTGATTAGAACGCGAAAAGAGATCCAAAGAGAAAATGGTTCACTCATTCGTTTTGATGACAATGCTGCAGTAATACTTGACGAGAAAAAAGAGCCTATAGGTACTCGTATCTTTGGTCCTGTTGCTCGTGAAACAAGATATGCAGGATTCATGAAAATTGTATCACTTGCACCGGAGGTATGGTAGTATGGCAAAAACATTTAAAATCAAAAAAGGTGACACCGTGATGGTAATCGCTGGTGATGATAAAGGTACAACAGGTGAAGTACTTCAAGTACTCACTAAAAAAGAAGCAGTGATTGTTTCTGGATGTAAAAAGGCTAAAAAAGCCGTGAAGCCAACTGAAGAAAATAAAGAGGGTGGGTTTGCAAATGTTGAAATGCCAATCCATATCTCAAATGTAAAAAAAGTAGAGGCATAATCTTATGAGTAGAATGAAGCAAAAGTACAATGACATCGTTCCTGCACTTCAAGAAGAGTGTGGGATAAGTAACCCGATGCAGACTCCGAAGCTTGAGAAAATAGTCATCTCTGTTGGTGCAGGTGAAGAGGGTAAAGACTCTAAACTTATCGCTAATATGGCAGACACTATCTCTCTTATTGCTGGTCAAAAAGCAGTAGTAGTAATGGCAAGAAAGTCTGTTGCAGGATTTAAGGCAAGAGAAGGTGCCCCAACAGGTATTAGAGTAACGCTTAGAGGTGCAAATATGTATAACTTCTTTGATAAACTCGTTTCCATAGCACTTCCTAGAGTAAAAGACTTTAGAGGAACACCTCGAAAAGGTTTTGATGGACGTGGTAACTATAACTTCGGCCTTCAAGAGCAATTGATGTTCCCTGAAGTTGAGTTTGATAAAATCATTAAAACACATGGTATGAACATTACAATCGTAACAAGTACTGAATCTGACAAAGAGGGGTTTGCGCTTTTAGAAAAGCTCGGAATGCCTTTTACTAAAGGAAAGAACTAATGGCTAAGAAATCAATGATAGCTAAGCAGAAGAGAAAACCAAAATTTTCTTCTCAAGCATATACAAGATGTAACATTTGCGGTAGACCTCACTCAGTATACAGAGACTTTGGACTTTGTCGTGTGTGTTTAAGAAAAATGGCAAACGAGGGTTTAATCCCTGGTATGCGAAAAGCAAGCTGGTAAGGAGAATAATAAGATGATGACAGACATAATTGCAGACTCTCTTACTCGTATAAGAAATGCTGCGCAAAGAAAACTAGACGTTACAACACTTCTTCACTCTAAAACGATTGAAGCAACTGTATCTATTTTGGTAGATAAAGGTTACTTAGAATCTTTTAAAGTAAAAGAAGATGGTAATAAAAAGACAATAAAAGTGGTTCTTAAATATGACGAAAATGAAAAAAGCGTTATTAATGAATTAAAGAAGATATCTAAACCAGGGCGTCGTGTGCACCAAGGTAAAGCAGATATAAGAACATTTAAAAATGGTTACGGTACCTTGGTAGTTTCTACTTCTCAAGGTGTTATTGCAAACGATGAAGCGTTTAAGCGTGGTATCGGTGGCGAAGTAATCTGTAGTATTTGGTAAGGAGATAGAATGTCAAGAGTAGGAAAAAGACCAGTTACAGTAGCTAGTGGTATTGACGTATCACTAGACGGTACATGTCTCGTGGCTAAGAAGGGCAATCTTGAAAAAAGACTTGAAACACATGGTAGAGTAGAAATTGCTATTGATGGTTCAGAAGTTACTTTTACTAGAGTAGGTGAAGAGAAGCAAGATGCAGCATTTTGGGGAACATATAGAGCTTTATTTAACAATATTATTATTGGTTTAGATAAAGGGTATGAAAAATCTTTAGAAATTAATGGTGTTGGTTATAGAGCAGCAGTTCAAGGTAAAGTACTTAACCTTCAATTAGGTTTCTCTCACCCTATTGATTACAATATCCCTGAAGGACTTGAGATGAAAGTTGAAAAAAACATCATCATAATCAAGGGTTCAGATAAGCAATCTGTAGGACAAGCAGCAGCAGAGATTAGATCATTCAGACCACCAGAGCCTTACAAAGGTAAAGGTGTGAAGTATACAGATGAGCATATCATCAGAAAAGCTGGTAAAGCAGCTAGTAAATAAGGGGCAGTAGAATGTTAAAAAGTATTCAAAAAAGAAAAAATAAACTTCGTGCTCAGAGAAAAGCTAGAGTAAGAGGTAAAGTATTTGGAACTACAGAACTTCCTAGATTATCTGTATACAAGTCTAATAAGTATTTCTATGCTCAAGCTATCAATGACACTACAGGTGTTACATTGGCTTCAGCAGATGGAAGAAAACTTGGTTTAAAATCTAACCAAGAAGATGTTAAAAAAGTAGCAGTTGAGATGGCAAAAAATCTTAAAGCTAATAAAATTGAAACGGTTGTTTTTGATAGAAACGGTTATCTTTACCACGGTGTTGTTGCGTCATTTGCTGATGCACTTAGAGAAGCCGGAATTAAGTTTTAAGGATGCATGATGCAAAATAATAATAAAAACGAAGAAGTCGAAAAAGAATTTGAAGAAGTAATCGTTAATATCGGTCGTGTTACTAAAGTTGTAAAGGGTGGTAGAAGATTTAGATTTACTGCACTTGTAGTTATTGGTGACAAAAAAGGCACAGTTGGCTATGGATTTGGTAAAGCCAAAGAAGTACCAGATGCGATTAAAAAAGCGGTAGATGATGCACATAAGAACCTTGTGAAAGTGAACATCAAGGGTACTACAATCGCACATGACATTGAACACAAATTCAATGCAAGTAGAATTGTACTTAGACCAGCATCTGAAGGTACAGGTGTTATTGCCGGAGGTGCTGCAAGACCAGTACTTGAGCTTGCAGGGATACAAGATGTTCTTAGCAAATCAATCGGTTCTAACAACCCAAATAACTTAGTAAGAGCAACGATCCAAGCACTTACTAGAATTAAATCGTAAGGGACAATTATGGGTTTACATAATTTACAACCTGCTCCAGGTTCAACTAAAAATAGAAAAAGAGTTGGCCGTGGGCAAGGTTCAGGAACAGGTAAAACAGCTGGACGTGGTAACAAAGGTCAAAAAGCTAGAACGGGTTACAGCAGAAAAAGAGGTTTTGAAGGTGGACAAATGCCACTTTATAAAAGACTTCCTAAAATTGGTTTTACTTCTAGAGTAGAAAAACCATATGTAATCAACGTAGAAAAAATAAAAGCAGTTGCGGAGCTCTCTGAAATCACATTAGAGTCTATTAAGTCTGTGCATAAACTTAGTAAGTCAGTAACTAGAGTAAAGCTAATTGGTGCTAGTGCAAAAGGTCTTGCATCTAAAATCAAAGACGAAGCTATTACAACTAGCGGTAAATAATCATGGGTAATGCTTTAACTCAAAAAATCCTTATTACTTTTGGATTCTTATTTGCGTACAGAGTTTTAGCCTATGTTCCAACACCTGGTGTTGACCTTGGTGTTATCAAAGAATTTTTTGATAACAACACAGGTAATGGTGTAGGTATGTTAAACATGTTCTCCGGTGGAGCCGTTGAACGATTAAGTATTATCTCTCTAGGTATTATGCCTTACATTACAGCTTCTATTGTAATGGAACTTCTTGCAGCTACATTTCCCGCACTTGGTCAAATGAAAAAAGAGCGTGATGGTATGCAAAAATACATGCAAATTATTCGTTATTTCACTATTTTTATTACCGTTGTACAAGCGATTGGTGTTTCTATGGGACTTCAAAGTATGACTGGACGTAGTGGCGCTAGTGCTGTGATGATTGACCCTACAACATTTACGATACTGACAACATTCTCAATGTTAGCAGGTACGATGTTACTTATGTGGATAGGTGAGCAGATAACACAAAAAGGTATTGGTAATGGTATATCACTTATTATCTTTGCTGGTATTGTATCTGGATTGCCTTCTGCTATAGGTCAAACGTTTGCAGCAGTAAATAGTGGAGAAATGAACTTCTTGGTAGTACTTGGTATCTTGGTTATTATGCTTATCACGATACTCGCTATTATCTATGTTGAACTGGGTGAGAGACGTGTGCCTATCTCTTACTCTAGAAAGACCATTATGCAGAACCAAACAAAAAGAGTGATGAACTACATACCTATCAAGGTAAACCTTTCAGGTGTAATTCCTCCTATTTTTGCATCGGCTATTTTGATGTTTCCTTTGACTATGTTACAGTCAAGCACGTCTCCTATCGCAACCGCAATAGCAGATTCACTTAGCCCTGGTGGTATCACATTTAATGTGGTAACATTTTTACTTGTAATGTTCTTCGCATTCTTTTATGCGTCCATTGCATTTAATGCCAAAGATATTTCAGATAACTTAAAAAGACAAGGTGGCTTCATACCAGGCGTTCGTCCAGGAGAGCACACTAAAGAGTTTTTAAATGAAACGGCGAGTAGATTGACTGGTTCAGGTGCTATATACCTAGCTATCATCTCTACGATACCGTTTATGATTATCTCTGGTATGGGTGCGAGTTTCTACTTTGGTGGGGTTGCAGTTCTTATCATCGTGCAAGTAGCACTTGATACCATGAGAAAAATTGAAGCACAAAGAACCATGAACCAATACGATACTTTAGGTAACGTAGGCTTATAATGGCTATTGCTTTACGAAAACCAGATGAGATTGCTAAGCTGCGTGCAGCTGGTAAGATTGTCGGTCTTACACTCCAATATCTTCAAAATCTTGTAACTCCAGGTATGACACTCTCTGAAATAGACGCGTTAGGCGAAGCCTATGTACGAGAACAAGGTGCTGTGCCGTCCTTTAAAGGACTGTACGGTTTTACTGGTTCTGTGTGTACATCGCTAAATGAAGTATGTATACATGGTGTCCCTACAGATACAGTAGTACAAGAGGGTGATATTTTGGGTTTGGACATTGGTACCAAGCTTGATGGTTATTTTGGTGACGCGGCTATTACTATGGCAGTGGGGAGTATCTCTAAAGAAGATGAGGCTTTGATAGCGTGTTCTAAAGGTGCGCTTTATCATGCGATTGAGAATATTAGAGAAGGGATGCGTTTTAAGGAGTTGACGAAGCTTCTTGAAGACTACATCACCGAGGCAGGGTATGTTCCCTTGCGGGACTACTGTGGGCATGGCATAGGTACAAAACCACATGATGAACCAAACATCCCTAACTACTTAGAAGGTAAGCCAAACCAAGGACCCAAAATTAAAAATGGCATGGTCTTTTGTCTGGAGCCTATGGTGTGTCAAAAAAGTGGACAGCCTGTATTGCTTGAAGATAAGTGGTCTGTTATCAGTGATGATAGACTCCGAACAGCACACTATGAACATCAAGTGGCAGTGGTAAACGGTAAAGCGGTGATATTGACCGAAGCATAGTGCTTCACAAAAGATACACAATGCTTCTTTATAGTAGACAATAAAACGAGTGCAAGCGGAAGCGAGCCTTCAGTGAGAGGAATTGAATAGGAGCTTTGCTCTGTATTCAAGGAGACAAAGATAAAAAAGGAATACAATGTCTAAAGATGACGTAATAGAAATAGACGGAAAAGTAGTGGAAGCACTACCCAATGCAACATTTAGAGTAGAGCTTGACAACAAGCACATCGTGCTTTGTCACATCGCAGGTAAGATGCGTATGCACTACATCAAAATACTCCCAGGTGACACAGTAAAAGTGGAACTTACTCCATATAGCCTTGATAAAGGGCGTATAACATTTAGATATAAATAGACTTCTATTTATATCTGCTAGACCCTCTTCTTTTTTAATTTCTTTTTACTTTATAGTGTTATACTACGTATTATGCAGACATAGTTAAAATAGAAGGAACCCCTTATATGAAATTCTCCATACTTTATGTACTTTTGTTAAGTCTCTTTTTCACAGGTTGTGAAGTGGGCATTACACCATTGGAAAAAAAGTTTAATGACGCAGGGGTTGCTACCTCTGGTGTAGTGAGTGAAGATGGAGACATAGGCCCCATTACTGTTGAAGTACAAGAGGGTGTCGATGTGGACGACCTGAATGTAAGCGTAGAGATATTTGGTGAAGGAAGTGAACACTTTACCGTGAGCATGGACAAAACAGCCTCTGCCTACATAGGGGAGGTAAATGTCAAAGAACCTAAACCTATTTTTTATCATGATACCCCTTTTACCTTTTCTGCTAGAACCATAGTCAATGGTCAAAAGCTTTGTGCCAAAGAGGTACAAAAAACAGTGCCTAAAACAGAAGTAGCACCAGAAGCATTTGATATGAATGCGACTTTGAAAGACAATGTCTCCATTTCATTTGATTTAAATGCCACAGATAAAAATGATGATGTGCTTACGTATATTTTTGAGAATAGTACTACTACCTATGGAAGTGTGACAAATGAAGGGAAAACGGTAACTTACAGATACAATAATAGTAAAACACGTCCTACTAAAGATACGTTTAGATATAAAGCAAAAGACACAACCTCCAAAGAGTCAGAGTGGGCTAGTGTGACGATTCACTTTAAAGATAAAACAGCACCAACAATTACACTTCTTGGGAAAAACCCAATCAACCTTATAGTAGGAACAACATACACAGATGCAGGAGCCACTGCCACAGATAAAATAGATGGCAATATTACGGAGTCTATTACAGATGCTATAGTATTTGAGTTTGGAGACAAAGTCACAGATGTACAGGAGATTAATACCACAGAAATTGGCACCTACACCATAACGTATAATGTCAAGGATTCAGCAGGAAATAGTGCAACACCAGTCACAAGAACAGTCAAGGTGATATCAGATGATATAGGTTTTGATAAAAGAATGATTAGTGAGAATCCCCTGGAAGGAAAAATCACAGAACTAGAACTCGCAGACTTTGATGGAGATGGGGATTTGGATATTTTTGCTCTGTATTCTAAAGGGGATAATGGAATAATACAGTACTATGAAAACAAGGATAATGGGAAATATAACGCGAGTAAAAGCATAAATGTTGGAGATATAAAAACCATGCATACCGCAGACCTCGATGGAGATGAGAAAGTAGAACTTTTATTTGCTTTAGAGGAAAAAGTATTGGTGTACCAAAATATAAATGGAAGCCTTGAAGAGAATGCCACCTTATCAAAAAATTTTGCTTCAGGAGATATTATGACCATTGATACAGGATACATAGTCAATGATGCTAAACTTGATATCGCAGTTACTACAAGCAGTCCTAAACTGAAATACCCTATGACATTTAGTAGAATCGGTAATAATGAGCTTGAGTATAATGCAACATCCTTAGTATTAGGAGATAAGAAAGCTGGCGCTATCAATGCGTTTATGGCAAAAGAAAATAATACAGTAGTTAAAGTTAAGCTATCTAATCTGGGAACTCAGATTGGAAGTGTAGAGGAGATAAGCAGTGGGAAGAATATCAAATCACTCTCCTTGGCTGACTTAGATGGAGATGACAGTAACGAGTCTTTGATTATGACAGCGAATAATAGTGGGGGTATATATATACTGAATATCAAAGACAATAACACTACTAAGCTTTCAAGTTTACTCAGCCCAACACATGCCACAGGAGCTGACATAGATGGTGACGGTAAGATAGATATACATAGTGCCAACGGAGAATCTAATGGTACGTACTGGTATAGGAACATGGGGAATATGAAGTTCAAGAAAAAGCTAATAGATGAGACTATAATGAATCCTACCATCACAAAAGCAGGCGACATGGATGACGATGGCAACATGGATGTGGTAGTAGGAGATATTAAGGGAACAATATATATATTTACGAACCAAACAACAGTTAAGGTAAACAAAGTGGTGAGTGTTGGGGATAGGAGTGGGGATTTTACGCGAACCTCTATGGGTCAGACGCAATAGTTTTGGTCAACTACATTAATAGACCGTAAGCTTTGACATTTTTTGACATTTGTATAGTATAGTTATTGCCACTAAAGCAATAAGGAACAACATACTATGCAAAGAACATCTTCTGAATTATTGAATTTTATTTTTCTTCGTATTGGAGAGATAGCCACAAGTGATGGCGATACAAAACTACACAAGCTCTCTGAAATGGCAAGAGACATCGTCTTTGCTGACAGGTGTACCATCTGGATTTGTGATAAAGCCCATAATGTACTCTGGACAAAGGTCTCTCATGGTGTGGGTCACATCATTATAAAGCCAGACAATGGACTCGTAGGTGTAGCCATACAAAGTAAGAACCCACTTATTGTAAACGAGGTTTACACAGACCATAGGTTTAACACTGATATAGACAAACAAACAGGATACATGACAAAAACGATGATGGTCATCCCTATGAAAGACGCACAAGGACAAGTCACAGGTGCCATACAAGTCATCAATAAAAAGGATGATGCAGACTTTACAGCAGAAGACTTAACCCATCTTAACTTAGCCACTACCTATGTAACTGAAAGCATCCGTTCTATGCTGTTACTCCAAGAGATAGATGCAACACAAAAAGAGCTTATAAACATCATGAGTATGGTAGCAGAAAAACGCTCCAAAGAGACAGGAGAACACATACAAAGAGTGGCCGCCTATACGAAGCTCTTAGCAACGCTTTATGGTATGGATGAAGCAGAAGCAACGCTTCTAAGTGAAGCTTCACCTATGCACGATGTGGGAAAAATAGCAATACCAGATAAAATCATACAAAAACCAGGCTCACTAAACCCTCAAGAGTGGGAAGTGATGAAAACACACGCAGTACTGGGCTACAATATGCTCAAAAACTCAAAAAGAAAACTCCTTCAAACTGCGGCTATCATAGCCCATGAGCATCATGAACGCTACGATGGAACAGGGTATCCTAGAGGTTTGGCAGGAGAGGAGATACACATCTATGGACGTATAGTAGCACTGGCAGATGTGTTTGATGCACTTAACTCAAAAAGGGTGTATAAAGATGCATGGAAACTTGATGAGATATTTTTACATTTAGAAAAGCAAAAAGCAAAACAGTTTGATCCAGAACTGGTTGACTTACTCTTAAGCAATAAAGAGAAGTTTGTAAACATACAAGACAAAGTACATGCCTAATATACAAGAAGTAGGTCATAGCTCTTTTTTAATAGATGCAAGAAATGTCATAGATGCAGGCAATATTTTACGTACTTTAGGTGAAAAAAGTATAGCACTCGAGACTGTGTGGGTGACACATTCACACTTAGACCACATAGTAGACTTAGCATTTATCATAGACGAGTATTTTGATACGCGTACAAAAACACTCAAAATCATGGCACTTAAAGAGACCATAGACGCATTAAAAGCACATGTGTTTAACAATGTCATCTGGCCAGATTTTTCTAAAATCCCTTTACCTCATGGTGAAGGGATGGCACTCTCTTATGAAGAGATAGACTTAAACAAAACATATACACTTGAAAATGAAAAGAAAATAAAAGCATTTACAGGAGATCACACTGTAGCAAGTGTAGGATATAAAGTATCAAGTGGGAACTCTGCCATATTGCTCTCTTCAGATACCTATAGCTTGGAAGAAGTAGTAACGTTAGTACATGAAGATGAACAGATAAGTACACTTGTAATTGAATGTTCTTTTCCTGTTCGTATGGCAGAATTAGCAAAGTCAAGTAAACACTTGACTCCAGAATTGTTATTTAATGGTTTAAAAACGTTAGAGAACAAAGGGTTAAAGTTATACATTAACCATATAAAAGCTATGTATCAAGAAGAGATTATTAAAGAGATAGAAGTGTATAAAAAAGAGTGGGATGTGATGATTTTAAAAGAGGGTGTGACTTTAGAGTTTTAACTCTCTTGACACTTCTCTTTACTTGCTAGTCATCTTTAGAATAGGGCTAAAGGTCAGGGTGGCATCTTCTAGGTAAGGGGTACAACGTTCTATGAAGTGTGCATACAGCGTACAAGGATAGTGTGTGTTGAGCTTCGTGAAGAGCTCGTAGGCTTGAACCACATTAGCTTCTTTAAAGTACTGTAAAGCTTGAGCATGTAGTGTAAACTCTTCTTTTGACACAGGTCTTACTGCTGTGATGACTTCATAAATGTTTGTAGCTTGGCTTCGGCCTTTTACCTCTACGCTGTCTATGGCTCTTATGTGAAAGTTTTTAGCGTGTTGTGACTCTTTTATGTCCTTATACGTGGCTTCAGAGATGAGTATATCTACATCATATACACGGGTAAGTCCTTCCATACGAGAAGCGAGGTTGACATTGTCCCCAATAATAGTGTAGTCTGACCTACCCACAGAACCCATATCCCCCGCGGTGACAACTCCTGTATGTAACCCTATACCTATTTGTAATCTGAGCTGATACGTCTTGTAAATGATTTCATTTATAACTTTGAGTTGTTCTACTTGTTGTACGGCAGCAGAAACTGCATGTGTTGCGTGATGTTCTACTGCCACAGGTGCATTCCAGTACGCCATGATGGCATCACCTATAAACTTGTCAATAGTACCTTGCTCTTGTATGATGATGTCTGTCATAGGGGTCATGTAGATGTTAAGCATGTCTATAAGCTTTTGTGGAGAACCTAGTTTTTCAGAGATGGAAGTAAACCCTTTAATATCAGAGAAAAAGATAGTACTTTCCACCTCTTTAGGTTCTATGAGTCCTTCATTTGCGTTGTCTAGTAGATGTTGCATGACAGAAGTAGAAACCTTGTTCCCCAATATACGCTTGGCTTGGTCTTTTTGTTTTGAGGTTTTAAAATACTCTATGGCTATAGTGAGAATGAGCGTACTCCAAAATGCAAGTATAGGCGTAAGCAGAGTAAGTATAAGACCTTGGCTAAAGAGTGTAAAGTATAAAGCCACCAACATCAGACTAAAAAGTATGATAGCCACTGGTAACACAAGCCATGAAGTCATGAGTGAAAAAAGTAACATAAGACCAAATACAAGCACCCAAATAATGATGATATCATAGAGGTTAGCAACAAAAGGTCGTTGTATAAAATCACCCTCTAGTATGTTATCTATAATATTTGCATGGACTTCTACCCCAGGAAAGGTACTATCATAAGCTATGTATCTTAAATCTTTGAGTCCTGGTGCTGAGGTACCTAGGAGGATAAACTTGTTTTCTACATCAGATTGTTTAAAGTTGTTTGACACTATATCTGAGGCAGAGAGATACTTAAAATGCTTTTTAGGCCCTCTAAAGTTTATGATGAACTCTCCAGAGCTCTCTGTGGGTATGCTGAAGTCTCCAAATTTAATGAGTTCTACGCCATTTTCATCACCTATGACTTCTACTTTGTTGTTTGCTGAGTAGATACGCAGCATTTCAAGAGCGAGAGAAGGGTAGATAACATCTTGGTATTTATAGATGAGTGGCGCTGACCTTACCACACCTCCTTCATTTTTCTTTGTGACGAAAAACCCACTGGAGTACAAGGCTTCTTGCAAAATAGGCGTGTTGAGTATGATGCCTTTTGTCTCTTTGAGATACGTACTTTTATGTAAACCTTTTTCTATAAACACAGCAGGTATGAGTGGAGTATTTGTCTCTTTTGTCTCTTCTCCTGTAAATATATATCCACCTACTACAGGGGCAGAGGCAAAGGTGTTGGCAAGTATCTTGTCGTAGTTAGGAAGGGATTGAGAAATGTTAGGGTATTTCTTTTTTAGACGATGAGGTGAAGATCTGTCTTCTTCTGCAAAGACCATATCGAGTCCTATGATACCTGCTTTTGATTCACTTAAATTGGTTAAAAGTTTGGCTATGACATCTCTGCTCCATGGCCACTGTCCTACTTCTTTGAGGGACTTGTTGTCAATGTCAATGATGACAACATTATCACTTTTAGGAAGCTCTCCCCGAATGTTAAACATAAGATCACGCAACTTGTTGTCAAGAGAAAAAAATGATTGAGGGGTAAAGAGGTAGATCCAAGTAAGAAACAGTGAAAGCACTAAGGCTATAGCTGCTTTTACAAGGGCATTTCTCATTAACTTAGACTCATTTTAGTCACAGTTAAATTTGATAGTTTTGATAGTATTTGTGGTATTAATGTTTGTAAGGTCATTGACGTCAAGGTTGATTTGTTTGATATGCTTTTTACGTACTTTACTGGCTTTAGCATCGTTTTTAACCGCACTAGCAGACATCTCTTTTACCCCTGAACTATCGAGGTGAAGCAACATTTTCTCACCTGCAATAACACTTTTCTGTATGTTTGAAAATTTTAGAGTAATCTCTCCACGGTTACAAATGTATGAGCTAGAGTTACTTCCTATTTGTGCAGAGAAGTCTGTACCACGTATACCGATAGTTGCAAGTTTTGTTTTAACTTTAAATCTTTCAGGGGCAATTTTACCTATCTTTCCAGTTACGGAGCGGAAAAAACCACGGTTGGCTTGCATCTTAATAGTGGACTTTTTTGAGCCATCAAAAAAGTAGTCTACGAATGAAAAAGACGAATCAGGACCAATAGTGACAACCGTATCGTCATTTAGCATCACTTGTATACGGGTTTTCTTTTTTGTGATGATCTCATCTCCTTTATAAATGTCCATACCACTTGCAATAGGCAATGTTTTGTGTAAACGTTTTATATGACCATCACCTTTGGCAACCATAATGGTACCGATACTCGCGGCAAAGGTAGTTATAGTTAGTAATAAAAAGAGAAATATTTTTTGTAGCATAAGTGTTTATCCTTGTTTATGTTAATAGTGTGAGTATATCATGAGTAATGTCAAAAATGTCAATTTTCATTTAATAGGTATATTCCATACCTACATAGGCACTGTTTTTATTGTACTCAACCATTGGGTAGTTTGATTTATTGTTAGTGTAAGTATACACGAAAAACACATTGGTATTCTCCGTCCATTCGTAGAGTAACTTGCTGTCAAGTTGGTGAAAGTTATCGTCTCTTGTGGTCACTGTAGTACCTACGACATCATCGTATTGACCATATCTAAATCTATAATTAAGAAGGGTTGTAAGTTTAGGTGTAAATGCATACTTGCCTCCAAGTTTAAGTGTCCAAAACTCTGCACCTATGTACTGAGCCGACTTAAGTGAGTTGCTTGCAAAAGTTTCTATGTCAGTATGACGTTCATATTTTAAATGCATAGAGATGAAATCTTTATCAAATAGAAGGTAGTTTCCTACCTCTACAGCGATAGTGGTATCATTTTTCATTTTATTTGTCTGGGCAATGTATTTGTTTCGAGAATAAACAACATTGAGGTTAAACATGTTTTTTTTGCCTATGGGTACAAAAAGGCTAGGATGAAACCTGTATTGTTGAAGTAAATCTTCTCCTAGGTAATGGACTCTATGATAGCTTAAAGGTAAGTAGATGTTGTATCTTTGTGTGTTGTGTCCTGCTCCCGCTTCAATAGAGAATGTCCTTAGGTTGTAGAGTGTGGCTGAAAAATTATGTTGTGCGAGACCTCGTAGTGCATACTTCGTATACCAACCTCCCTTTTCGCCTAACTCATCTGTATAGCTAAGTGCAGTAGAGAGTTGTGTAAAAGCGGAAGATGTGTTGTTCACATTTGTTTGTGTGCCAAAATACTCTTGTATTGTATCGTTATCTGGCATTGCATTGAGATTACTGTCGTACCCTAAAGCAATGGAAATAGAGGTTTTAAGGTTGGTTAATGCACTGTTAGGGGTTAAGAGTGCTTCTCTTTTTGTTTCTTTGTAAATTTCTTCAAGAGATTGTCTAGCTTGGGTATTTGATTCGTCTAAAAGTAGTACACGTTCATAGGCACTCATGGCTTCGTTTAGGTTTCCTAGTTCTTTGGCACTGTGGCCCCACAGTAAGTGAAGGTCTGGGTTAGAGTATTGTTTTTTTGACTTTTTGAGTTCTTTTATGGTTTTTACGTAGTCGCCATTGAGGTAGAACTGATAGGCTCTTGTATAGTCAGCAGATGCACTAATACTTAGAAGAAGAATGGCAAGTAGACTTTTGAACACGTGTTAACTCCAGAAATAGAATCTCTTTAATCTAGATTTTAGTATATCTAAATATATGTATAAGCAATTTTAATTTTAATATTTTTATTCTAATAAAGGTAGTTTCAAATACATTAATATTGATTTCTAAGAAAAGCATAAACATACTTTAGATATAATCCCCCTCCCTATAGTTAAATGTAGGCACTGCGAGAAGAACTTTTATATAATGTACACTGATTATATAAGGGTTGGAAGGGTTTAGATTCATCCATCCACGCAACAAATAAAGTGTAAATACAATGCAGGAGATAACCAGATGAAGGTTAGACCATCAGTAAAGAAAATGTGTGATGATTGTAAAATCATTAAACGCAAGGGTATCGTACGCGTGATTTGTAAAAATCCAAAACATAAACAAAGACAAGGATAAACATGGCTCGTATAGCAGGGGTTGATTTACCACAGAAAAAAAGAATGGAGTATGCACTTACTTACATTTTTGGTATTGGGCTAAAAACGTCAAGAGACATTTTGACAAGAACAGGCATAGACTTTAACACAAGAGCTCATGAGCTGACAGATGCACAAGCTGCAACTATCCGTCAAGACATTCAAGAGCATGTTATGGTTGAAGGTGATCTTAGAAAAAAAGTAACTTTAGACATCAAAGCATTGATGGATTTAGGTTCTTATAGAGGTTTAAGACACAGAAGAGGGCTACCTTGTCGTGGTCAAAAAACAAAGACAAACGCGCGTACTCGTAAGGGTAAACGTAAAACTGTCGGCGCGGCATAAGGAGTAGCAATATATGGCTAAGAAAAAAGCAAGAAAAAGTATAGCGAAAGCAGTTGTTTACGTAGCAGCTACTTTCAATAACACTGTCATCACAGTGACAGATGAGATGGGAAATGTAATCGCTTGGAGTTCTGCAGGTTCACTAGGATTTAAAGGTTCTAAAAAATCTACACCATTTGCTGCTACAGAAGCAGTAATTGATGCGATGAAAAAAGCAATGGAAAATGGCGTAAAAGAAGTAGGAATTAAAGTACAAGGTCCTGGTTCTGGTAGAGATACAGCTGTTAAAGCTATAGGTGCAACTGAAGGGATAAGAGTAACATCTTTAAAAGATATCACTCCTTTACCTCACAATGGTTGTAGACCACCTAAGAAGAGAAGGGTATAAGCATGTCAAGATATAGAGGACCAGTTGAAAGACTAGAAAGAAGACTTGGCGTTGATTTAGGATTAAAAGGTGAGCGTAGACTCAACGGAAAATCTGCATTAGAAAAAAGACCATATGCTCCAGGGCAACACGGTCAAAGAAGAACAAAGATTTCAGAGTATGGTCTTCAGCTTCAAGAAAAACAAAAAGCAAAGTTTATGTATGGTGTTTCTGAAAAACAATTTAGAGCACTTTATACAGAAGCCAACTCAAAAGATGGTAACACAGGTTCTATCCTTATCCAACTTCTTGAGCAAAGACTAGACAACGTAGTGTACAGAATGGGTTTTGCAACAACTAGAGCATCTGCAAGACAATTTGTAAACCACGGACATATACTTGTAGATGGTAAAAGAGTGGACATCCCTTCTTTTAGAGTAAAAGCAGGTCAGAAAATAGAAATCAGAGAGAAGTCTAAGACAAATCCTCAGATTTTAAGAGCAATCGAACTAACTAACCAAACGGGTATGGTCGAATGGGTTGATACAGACAAAGAGAAACTTTTTGGACTATTTACTAGAGTCCCAGAAAGAGAAGAAATAGCAATCCCAGTAGAAGAGCGTCTAATCGTCGAACTTTACTCTAAATAATACATAAGTAAAAGGCTATTAATGAGAAAAATTAAAGTTGCACCATTTATGCCAACTGAGGTAGAAGTGAATGAAATCAACTCAAATCGTGCTGAGATCATCGCTTATCCTTTTGAAAGCGGTTATGCTGTTACGCTTGCGCACCCACTTAGAAGGCTTATATTAGGTTCTTCTATAGGGTATGCACCAATTTCTGTGAAAATAGAAGGTGCTGCACATGAGTTTGATAATATAAGAGGTATGCATGAAGATGTTGCAGTGTTTATTATCAATCTTAAAAACATTCGTTTTAAAATAAAAGAAGAGCTTGATAGAGTAGAGTTAAAGTACTCTTTTACTGGGCACAAAGAAGTTGTAGCAGCAGATTTGAATAATGATCAAATAGAGATAGTCAATGGTGAATTACCATTGGCAACACTCAATGAAGATGCTGAACTTAACTTTACAGTTGTCATCTCAAAAGGTATTGGTTATGTGCCGAGTGAAGATCTTAGAGATGATGTTGCTATCGATGCCATTGCACTAGATGCATTCTTTACTCCAGTAAAAAAAGCAAACTATAAGATAGACCCTGTACTTGTTGAAGATAATCCTAACTTTGAAAAGATTACTTTTGACATAGAAACAGACGGGCTTATAGAGCCAGTTGAAGCATTTACAAATGCACTTGAAGTAATGAGCAAGCAACTGTCAGTCTTTAATGGGGTTCTAGATGTTGATATATCTTCAGCTCCTGTAAAAAGAAGTTCTGATGACAATGAATTGAAGCCTTTTATGGTGACAGTAGATAGTCTAGGGCTTAGTGCGAGATCTTTCAACTCTCTTGACCGTGCGGGTATGAGATATTTGGCAGAATTGGTATTGATGAGTGAAAATGAGATTAAAAATATCAAAAACCTTGGTAAAAAATCTCTTGATGAGATTAATGAATGCCTTGTAGAGCATGGATTTGGTGCTGATTATGACCTTCCAGATCATACAAGAGCAAATCTTTTAAAGAAAATAGAACAACTAAAAGTTTAGTTGTTAACAGATATAAAGGAATAACATGAGACATAAGCATGGGTATCGTAAATTAAACAGAACGTCTTCTCATAGAGCAGCGCTTCTTAAAAACCTCTCTATTGCTTTGACAAAAGAGGGTAGAATAGAGACTACATTGCCAAAGGCTAAAGAGCTTAGATCTTACTATGAAAAGCTTATTACTAAAGCGACTTCAGGTGACTTCAATGCACACAGAGCTATTTTTGCAATGTTGCAACATAAAGAGTGTACAAACACTATCGTAAATGAAATTGCACCTAAGTATGCAGATAGAAACGGTGGATATACACGTATTATTAAAACACGTATGAGAAAAGGTGATGCAGCACCTATGGCGATTATAGAACTTATATAATTCGCTTTTTCTGTACAATATGTGTAAGGAGTAATCCCTTACATATAATAAACAACTTATTTTTAAATATCCCAAAAATTACATTGACAAAGTCATACATTTACTGTATAACTCAAAGAGAATATACAATAGATTTACAATGATTTGATATAATCATAGTTCATATTTGGTTTGTATAACATAGAAGGAGAAAGTATGATTCCATTCACAGATGAAGAGTTACACCCAGCAGTAGAGAGTGTCATAGACAAAGTACGACCATCTATCAAGCTTGATGGCGGGGATATAGCACTCATAGCAATACAAGAAGGAAAAGTATATGTACAACTTCAAGGTGCATGTGTAGGCTGTGGTTCATCAGGGACTACTATAAAATTTGGTGTTGAACGACAGATGCAAACGCTTATACATCCAGAAATAACAGTGACCAACGTACCCGCAGGATTTGAAGATAAATTAGACCAATTGGTGTAGTCTATGGCGAAGGTAAATCAAGTAATATTATTGCAACGTGCTGAAGGTGAATTCCTTCAGGGTAATTTTGAAAATGCTTTACGTAATTATGGTTTAATATTAAAAGATTATCCATCATTAGATGAAGCGACTATTGGTGTGTATCTTTCTGATCTTGGTGTTGAAAATAAAGATGAAGCTCAGGCACTTTTTGATTATTATCAGGCGATTAAAGATGAAAAAGAGAATGCTGTAGAAATCATAGACCACCTTATAGAGACGCTTGATAGTTCTAAACATGAAATACAGAAACTTTTAGATCCCGTAGAAGAAATAGAATACCATGATGGTATAAGATACAGTGATTTTTTAATACTTGTAGAAGATAGAGGTAGTTTTAAATTGGCGTTTGAAGATATTATGTTTTCGACAAAAGTGGTGATTAGCAATAAAGATGATTTTATTGATTTTGTAACAAAACTATCAAAAGAAGGTTTTGATGAAATGGCATTAAGTTATTTGGATGCCACCTCACATCTTTTTGGGAATGATCAAGATATCCTTGCCTTATATCATGTGGTAAGTGGTAGATAAGTTGAAGTTAAAATTTAACCATGATGGATTTGAATATCTTACAGATGATACAAGTAAACTAGACGAAAAAACCCTCTTTCTCATCACTTCACAAAATAAACGTTATTATGATGTTTTAGAAACGAAACCAGAGGTGATTTTCCCTACAGACCTTATAGATATATGGGGACTTTCCTCTATAAAAGTAGTGGGGGTGACAGGAACCAATGGCAAAACGACTGTAACTGCGGCAATATACTCTTTTTTACTTGATTTAGATGAGAAGCCAGCCCTCCAAGGTACAAGAGGACTCTTTGCTCAGGAGAAGCGTATAGAAGATAAAAGCATGACTACTCCTTCTATACTTGAAACACTTCATAACATGAAACAGACGCATGACTTGGGCTGTGAGTATTTCATCATGGAAGTAAGCTCTCATGCTATAGACCAAAAGCGTATAGAAGGACTCACCTTTGCGCTTAAAGTACATACCAATGTCACTTCTGACCATTTGGATTATCATGGTACAGTAGAAGAGTATAGACGTGTAAAGAGCCTCTTCTTTGCAGACGAGACACCAAAACTACTCAATAAAGATGATATTAAAAATATCACCTATAATCTTATAGGAGCGATGAGTTATGGCGTAGATGAGCCAGCAACTTTTAAAGTACAGGCATTTTCACTGCTTCATGGTATCACAGCAGGTATCAAGCACCTAAGGGATGAAGAGACTTTTCACTCTCCTATGGTGGGACTTTTTAACCTTTTTAATCTTATGGCAGCCATTGGTTCGGTGCAGATGCTTACAGGTAGACCAGTCTCTGAAG
>JAKIUE010000134.1 GCA_021647715.1 Sulfurovum sp. | reverse complement strand
GAATTTTGGGCAAATATTATGGTGCACCATGTAGATCCTGATGGAAGTCTTGGTGTGAGAAAGTTCTGGGCTTCAAAAGAAGATCCAACAAGAGCAGTAACGATTCCAGAATGGTATCAAGCAGCTTTTGACAAACTTCCAAATTTGAAAAAAGCAGCAAAAGCAGCATACCCAGACTCTAAGTACCCGAACTATGAAATGATGAGAGACCAAGGTACATGGTTAGAAGAAGATAATATCTTTAAACCACAAGAAAGACCACTTAAAAAAGTAGGATCTACGTACATTGCTCATGGTCATGAATATGCTGAAGATAAGGTAAGAAAAGATGAGTTTGGTGTATTAATGGCAACAGATTCTCATGGTAAAGAAAAAGCTATTGGTGTTGAAGTCGATGGTGAGATTGTTCAAGGTTTCCACACATTGACTAAAAAACTTGACTTCTACTGTGAATGGTTTAAAGATTGGAAATGGCCAGAGTATGCTATACCTATTTACCCAACGACAAAAGAAGACAGAGTGAAAATGACACATGTTGTTACGCAAGTGCATCATGACTTTATGAAAGAAGACAATGAATTTGCATTGAACACCGTATTTAGATTACCATATAATATTCATACACGTTCTGTCAACTCTAAACACCTTATGGAGATTTCACAAAACCATAACCCTGTATGGATTTATACTGAAGATGCTAAGAAACTTGGCATTAAACGTGGTGATGCAGTTAAAGTAACGATTACAGATACTGTATCTGGTCTTGACTCAGGGTACTTTATAGCTATGGCAGTACCAACGGAAGCTACAATGCCAGGTGTTCTTGCTTGTTCACATCATGCGGGTAGATGGAAATTGAAAAATGCCGTAGACATTCCTGGATTTGAACATAAGTTAGGAGTGATGGGTCTTGGTGCTCCACTTTATGACCTCACTATGGATGGTAAGATTGGTACGTTAAAGCCAACCCAAGGTATTGTCGAAGGTATGGAAGAAAATAAAGATTCTTGGCAGTTTAAAGAGTATAACCGAGATCTTGATAACATCTGGTGGGATGGACTTTCAGGTTCATGGCAAAATGCCGTGGCACCTTCCCATCCAGATCCTATTGCCGGAAATCATGCATGGCACCAAAAAGTGATTATTGAGCTTGCTGGGAAAGATAATGTAATTGGAGATATTTACGTAAACTATGAAAATAATATGAAAGTGTATCAAGCTTGGAGAGATAAATTGACTCGCCCACTTGATGGAAATGATACACTTAGACGTCCTCAACACATTAAACGTCCAGCTGTACCTTTGTCCGATAAGGCGTACTCGGTAAATATAAAAAGTTAAAATATGTATTAGGACACTTTTGTGCAAAGTTCACAAAGTTACGTTGACACTGAGTCTACTATAGTAGTAGGCTCAATTGGCTATCCAATTTTAAACTGAAATTTATACTATTTCTCAGATAAATCATTTATTTTCGTTTTATTTATCTTGAAAGTGGTATAACCCTATTAACTAACCTGAAAGAATTTAAGACAATGGAAGAACTAAAAATAGAACTACAAAATCGTATCGCCATTTATGGTTTGATATCTAGACTTATGCTAGTAGAAGTGGATGATACTTTTTTAGATACCATAGAAAAAGATGAAGCATTGCTTGATTTATTTCCAAACTTTAGGGATTGGGATAAGCGTAATGAGTTTTCACGTAAAGATCTCATCAATGAATATTATAATGTTGACTTTACAAACCTTTTCTTAATGCACCTTGTACCGTATGAGAGCTTCTACACTAGGGATGATCAAATGATTGAATCTGGTGGAGATAACCTTGTATTGTCACTTTATAATGAACTAGATTTTGAGGTTGAACTTGATAAAGCAAGGGTGGTTAGTCCTGACCATATTGGGGTAGAGTTAGAGTTTATGTATATGCTTTGTGTAGCATCATTAAAGGCTTTTACTGAAGATAACAAAGATGCACTTTGTGAACTATACCAAGTACAGCGTGCATTTTTAAAAGAACATCTTTTAGAGTGGACACCACTCTTTTTAATCAATGCTAAACGAGAGTCTAGAACACCTTTATATCATGATGGAAGTGAACTGACTTTAGAGTTTTTACTTTCAGATTTTGAATATGTGACTGATAAACTCTCTTCTTATTGTGGAAACCCAGTGGCGTAATGAAGTTACATATAACGCTAAGTTCTTGTGTACGAGCGACCTCAAAGTTCTCTGATTGTACTAAATGTGTAGATGCCTGCCCTGAGTCTGTACAAATATTAGATAATTTACCATCGTTTGCGAACAATACAGGTGTAGAAGCAGCAGCATGTGTAGGTGTTTGTCCTACCGAGGCATTTGAACTGTCAGAATTTTCTACTACAGAGTTTTTCTTTACTTTTTTAGAATCAAAAGTAAGGCTCATTTCTCCAAAATTTAATGTGCCTTGTCTTTCAGTTTTAAGTGTAGAGCATCTTTTGTCACTGGCTTTGGCTTCAGAAGAGACTATTACTTTAGATATGAGTGCTTATGATGAGAAAAGTGTACTTTATGAGCAGATAGAAGCACGTATAGAAGAAGCAAATTTTGTACTCTCTTCTTTTTCTACGAAAGAGCTAATAACTAATATGGAAAAGATAGAAAATATAGAAAGAGAAGAAGAGAAAGATGTACCTTCAAGACGTTCTTTTTTAGGTAGTGTTTCTCTAAAAGGTGTGGTGAAACATAAATTGACATTTGATGAAGCAGTTGAAGCTGAAGAGTTAAATGCCTTTAAATTAGATACAGTAACCATCGCTAAGATACGAGAAAAAAATATACCTGATAAAAGAAAAATACTTTTTACGGCACTCAAACGTGCAGGGGTTCCTGATGTCTTTGAAGTGTTAGCAGAAGAAGAAGTGAGTTTTACTTCTCAAAAATTTGTCGATGATACATGTACAAACTGTCAGATTTGTTACCGTATATGTCCTACTGGGGCACTCACAAGTAATGGTAAGTTTTCGCTCATAAACTTTGATGCCATGTTATGTGTGAAATGTAGGCTTTGTCATGATGTATGTGAACCTGATGCCATACAGTTACAAACAGGATTTGAGATTAAAGAGTTTTTTGAACCCACACAAAGAGTATTGGCTACTTTTGACATAAAAAGATGTAATGAATGTGGTAACAACTTTACTTACATGGGTGGAGAACAAACTTGTCCACGATGTATGATAGAAGAGGAAGAAGCGATGTTTTTACATAGTAATGCATTAGATATGAAAGCACTTTTGGAAGGTGAAAAAGATGGTAGAAAATCATGAAACCTGAAGAAATTAAACCTGACACAGGATTATGCACGATCTTGGGCTACAATGCCCAATCGGGATACATGCGTAAATATTTCAATAAAATTTTAAAATTAAATAATATCAATGCCACAGCCATTGCATTAAACATAAAAGATGAACATTTTTCTATTACGATGTCTAGTGTAGGGCAGTCCAAAGTGAAGCAAATGATGATAGAAAAAGAATTTG
>JAKIUE010000034.1 GCA_021647715.1 Sulfurovum sp. | reverse complement strand
TTGTATGCTTCGTCTTTGAGGAGAAGCTTTTCTTTTTTAAGTGTTTCAAGCTCTACATCAGTTAAAATAACGCGGTCTGCTTCTGCATCTTCAACTTTTTTATCAAGTGCATTATGTTTTTCAAAAACTTTTGCAAAATGTGCATTGCTCATTTTAAGTTCGTGTATTTCTTCTTTGTATTCATGTAACATATTTATTCCTAGTGTTTAGATGTTTCATTATAACACTTTTAAGATGTTAAAATATTGAGTAGTAACAATTTTTTATGTTCTATATTCTGCATTTATCTTTACATACTCGTAAGACAAATCACAGCCATACGAAACATAAGTTTCATCACCCAATCCAATGTCACAGCTGACTTTAAATGCATCTTGTTTCATGATGGCATAGGCTTTATCTTCACGTGCTTTATCTAATTCTCTGAATTCATTTGAGTAGATAAGCAAATCATCATAATGAATGGTGAGGGTACTATCATCACAGGTAATCCCAGAAGCACCTATAGTAGAGGCTATACGACCCCAGTTAGGGTCTTCACCAAAGAGTGCAGTCTTGACTAATAGGGAGTTACTTAGAGCCATAGAAGCTTTTTTTGCATCTTCTAAAGTTTTGGCACCTTTGACTTCAAAAGTCACAAGTTTATTAGCACCCTCACCATCACGTAGTATCATCATAGCGAGTTCAAACATAATTTTGTTGAGTGCTTGTGAAAATGCATCTTTTTGGTAATTTCCAGATGATTTATTGGAAAGTAGCATAACGGTATCATTTGTAGAGGTGTCACCATCTACTGAAATACGGTTGAAAGATTGCTCAGTAGATGCTGTGAGGAGTTCATGCATATCTGACTTGGGCACATCTGCATCTGTAGTGATAAAGCAAAGCATGGTTGCCATGGCAGGGTTTATCATACCCGCACCTTTACAAATGGCTGCGATGTTAAATGATGAACCATTTGCAAGGTCTACTTTATAAGCTAGCTCCTTTTTGAAGCTATCAGTAGTCATTATGGCACATGCAGTAGCATCTGAGTTTTTTGCATTGAATGCTAATTTGTCAAAGGCTGAGCAAATTTTATCTGTAGGTAAACGGTAGCCTATGACACCAGTAGAAGACATGATAGGATTAAGTACTTGTTGTTTGGTAGATAAGTGAGACATAATAGTTTCTATATCTTCAATACCTTTTTCTCCAGTCATGGCATTGGCATTTTTGGCATTGATGAGTATAAAGTCTGTTTGGAATCCTTGTGGGTATTTCTGAAAATGTTTAAGGGGTGCCGCTTGAAAGGTATTTGAAGTAAATACAGCAGAGATGTCACAAGGTGTATCTGAGCGTATAAAAGCAACATCACCTTGTGTAGCATCTGGACGCATGCCTACATTGGTAGCCCCACAAAAAAATCCTTGCACATTTTCAAGTCCATTGTCCAATTCAATGATGTTAAACAAATTTTAATTCCTCTGGTTTTTGTTTCTTACGAATGATTTTTTTGGCTTTACGTATACCTTCCCCTGTACCTATGAGTAAGAGTTTTGATTCTGGCATGATGATAGTGTCACCTTTTGGCATAGGAATGAACTGGTCATCTTTTTGACGAATACCGATGATGGTCACATTGGCTACATCTCTGAAACGGGCTACTTTTATTTTTTTCAAAACAAGCCATGATGTTCTAGAAACTTTTGCTTCTTCCATGTCTAGTGGTGTGTCTTTTTTGTAAAGAAATTCTTGGAGTAGGTTTTCCATGTCTGGACGTGCTGCCATTGCATTGATACGTTGCGCCATCAGTTTTGTTGCTGTGACTACTTTGTTGGCACCTAGTTTTAAAAGTTTTTGGTCATCTTCATTATTTTTTGCATTGGCAATGATAAGGAATTTTCGTCCACGGGATATTTCTTTTTCATAGAGTCTAGCTGAGGCTATAGTAGCAATATTGTCAGCAACATTGTCAGCTAATGTGATGACACCTTTTGCTGAAGACAGATGTGACTTCAAAATACCTTCTTCTGTATGTGGTTCTGCCGAAACATAGTATGGGTAATGGTATTTTTTAGCAATTGCCTCCATATCCTCTCTTGGATCAACCACAACAAAAGGAATGTGATTAGCACGGAGTTGTTTGGTTACTTGAATGGTAAATTCATTATGGTAACACACAACAAAATGGTGTTTAAGTCTTGCAATTTGATAAAGCATTTTACGCTCCTTAGCAGTTTTTTGAAATTCACCCTTTTTGACGACTTCAGCAATAATACCCACAGCAATAGAAAAAACAACAAATCCAAAAATAATGAGAGTAATAGTAAATATACGTCCTAAATCTGAAATAGGTTGTATTTCACCAAAACCTACCGTAGTAAAAGTGATACCTGTTTGATAGATAGCATCCATAAGAGGAAATTTATCTATAAGCATATACCCCATTGTGCCTAAAAGCATAACAAGTACGGTAAGTATAAGAGGAAGTCTAAAGGGAGCTAAATGTCCGTAGTATTCGTCGTTTAATGTGATATGAGGTTTAGGTGCGATTCTCCAACCGAGAAACTTTCTAAATTTTTTGCTGAAAATCATGATAAGGGAGTATATCCTCTCTTATCTTAAAGTATTCGCAGGTGCTTAGTTTGCTGCTGCAGCAAGTGCTGCTTTTTTCTTCATAGTTCTAAGTGTAGACGCGGCTACCTTTACTCTTTTAGTTGATCCATCTTCAAGTGTGATTTTCACAGATCTTAAGTTTGGAAGTTGTCTTCTCTTTGTTTTGTTATTTGCGTGAGAAACATTGTTTCCTGTTAATGGCCCTTTGCCAGTGATTGCACATCTTCTTGACATGATAAATCCTTATTTAAAGTACCGCTATTTAAAACGGTGAATATTTTGTGGGATTATAGACAAAAGTTACTTAAAAGTTTGTTAAGGGCACCTCTAATAATAGGTAATGCTCATAATGAATAGGTTTTATATTTGCAAAACCCATTCATTTATTCCTAGAGGACTGGTGGCACGAGTCAGGGTTATTCTATTTCTATATTTCGTTCTAGCATATCTTTTTTCAAATTCGATAAAATATTATTAATTTCTTCTTCTCTTTTTCCTGTTTTTAATATCCAAAGTAAAATTTGTATATCTTTTTCAAATTTATTTTCATATATGGAATTATATTCTCCATTGAACCCACTTTTACTAATATGCATCAACTCATCAAATATTGCTAATATACTAATATATTTTCATATTTTTTCATAGAATCATCAATATAATAATTACATAATTCCCATTCTTTATTCTCAATTAATATACTTTCAATTGTTGAATATGCTTCTTTTGCAAAGTGATTACCTCTGATATGAAAATATAAAAATAAATCAATAGCATCTTGATTATGTTTTAATGCATTACATACTTTTATATAGTCTCTAAATGTTTTAATACTTTTCTCTTTTTGGAATAGTTTATAAAGTTTTTCTTTTCTTTTATTTAAGGCATCAAAAGCTGGTGGATATTTCTTTCCAAGACAATACCATTCATTTAATGACCTATATTTAGCACCATCATAGTTAGGGTTAATGTCTTCTGCACTATCAAAAAACCATTCGTAGTATTCAAGTGAGGTTTTATATTCACCTTTTTCATAGAATTCATATGCTTTTTCTAATATTTCTTCTGGTAATAATTTATTTATCATTTTATT
This sequence comes from Sulfurovum sp., assembly GCA_021647715.1. Taxonomy (GTDB): domain Bacteria; phylum Campylobacterota; class Campylobacteria; order Campylobacterales; family Sulfurovaceae; genus Sulfurovum. The sequence goes on along the minus strand of JAKIUE010000034.1, from coordinate 17,992 downwards.
CATCTCTATAGTTAGTATATGGTGGCTGTCCCCATTCATGATGACCATGACACCTTTTCTATACACATTGTGCCATACAAATTTTCCAGCTATGACTACCCAATTTACGATGAATACATCCTTCTGAAACACACCATGAAATTATATCACCACAACCTTCTCGGTCATCATTGCCATTGCAATCATCATTTGGTGGATCATATGGTGGTTCATCAGGTCTTTCAAATGAAAATTAGAAAATTAAAAATTAGGAAAAATTAGAAAATTAGGGGTCTATCATTCCCTTAGCAAGAGATAAAGCAATTATTTCAAACTAATTTATGTTAGATAATTGTACCTAAAATCCAATATGATATAATAGAAATTAGGGGTCAAAAATTAGGGGTCAGGTGAACGTAATCGTATCTCATTTTGTCATCCTCTTGATAATCCCATTTATTGTCGACTGTGCCATACCCAATACTTTAGCAATCATATGCTGAGAATACCCTTGTTTGTAAGCCTTGACAATCATTTTATTTCTCGTCTTTATATCTACATTTTTAAAAAGCTTCTTTAAATCCTCTTCTTTTGGTCTACTATCTACATTAGGTACTTCTACTAGAGAGGATGCTCTTCTAAGCTCTTGTAATTGACTACTATCTACAGGGTTACTCAAAAATGCTTCTACAGCCTCAAAGTCATCTTTGTAGTTTTGCACTACCCATGAGTCTTTCAAGCATTCTGGCATCTCTTTGTAGTTGAGGAAGTAATGATATGAACTGTAAGGATATTCTGCAATATCTTTTACCATATTGGCTTTAAGTGGATTCTGTTCTATGTAGCACATGAGCGTATAGAGGTATGCTTCATCTGTCACATACCACGATTTAAATCTTCCCTGCCATAAATGCCCTACACGTTTATATTTTTTATTAAAGTAGATGGAGTAGTTCATGTTTAGTTGTCTCATAAACTTAGAGAGGTTTTCTTGTGTTATCTCTATGAGTAGATGATAGTGGTTTCCCATGAGACAATAGTTGTGTAGTGTGATACCAAAGCTTTTCGCATAAAAGCACATCAGCTCTTCAAAATACTCGTAATCAGCAGGCTCTTTAAAGATGTGCATTTGTGCCACACCTCTGTTGATAATATGATACTTGCCTGCTAATTCTATACGTGGTTTACGTGGCATAGTCACTCCTTGTAGGAGTATATAGCGTAAGAATGCTTACGATTACGTTCACCTGACCCCTATACCTGACCCCTATACCTTCTCTTGTCATCTTTATCTACAATGTTTCTAAAATATTTATAGGGTCAATTTTTGAATAACCTATTCTATGTTTAGGATTTGATTCTATTAAGTCTTTGCATAAACTTTTTACAAGTTGCACATATTCACCATACAATTCACTTTCTTTTGTAATTATAGGTATAAAATCTATACCTTTTATTTGTTCTTTTTCGCAAAACTCTTTGAACTCTTTATTGACTATCATGTCAGTTGTTGAATCTCTTTTTGTAGCCTCGCAAGGATAATTAAAACTTTTTATATTTTGTAATGATTTTTCATCATAAACCAGTGTTCCTTCATATGGAAGTGTTTTATTTTCCTCATCTTTTTCCTGCCATTCATATCTCAGTATATTTTTTTCTGATGGTTCTAAGATATTGGTTGCAGTTAGACAGTGCATATTGTTGTGTTCTTTTTTCCCTCGGCAATCTTTTACAGGAGTAAGTTTATATCCAGTAAATTTTTCTTTTTTGAATTTTTTTGCTAATATACTTGATATTATAAAACCATCGTTATGCACATATACTCTATCATCTCTAATTTTCTTGAAGGTTTTTAGTTCTAACTTGTTAATAACTCTTATTGGGTACGAAACATTAGAATCAACGAAAGGGAATGCTTCATACTTCAAATGTTTTCCACAATGATATGTTGAAGGGAAATCTTGTGCACCATTCATAATATATGCATTGACGCAATCATTTTCTTTTTTCTCTAGCATAGGATAAAAATAAAATTTATGCCCATTCAGCTTTTTAGCTTTGTCTAAAAAATAGTAAAACTTTCCATCCCCCAATATACCTACATCCATAAACATCCAACCCTCAAAATCATACTCTTTACAGGTCATTAATTCATCCCCTAAATCATTGTACGGCTTCATGTATGTAGTAAACTCCTTATCCCATCTCTCAAAATCTTTAGGAGAACTAGGTTTCCTCAACGTTGGGGTTATTGCGCTAACAGATAATTCTATAATCAAAACATAAACTCCATTAACTTTCTTGCAATTGCTTGTTTTTGTAAAGGGTCATCCCTGTAAACTTTGCTAACAGCCCTATGTAAATCCTCAATAGTAATATTATCATAACCTTTAAAACCTTTCATTTTTTTTCTTCCTAATGCCTTTATCCATCTATTAGTTATTTCTCTATGTCTTGTTTGAAAATTAGGGGTCAGGTGAACGTAATCATACCTCATTTGTCATCCTCTTAATAATCCCATTTATTGTCGACTGTGCCATGCCCAATACTTTAGCAATCATATGCTGAGAATACCCTTGTTTGTATACCCTTGCATCTTTTGTACCTTTGTCCTGTGGCTATGCAACAGGTGTAATCTACATGTAACGAGGGTAGCACCATATAGCACTAAAGTAAGATATAGCTATAATATCACAAATAAACACTAGAGGATTGTGATGTTAGTAGCTCCGAGTATACTCTCTGCAGATTTTGGACATTTGGCACGTGATGTGGAGGCTATCTGTAAAGGTGGTTGTGATTTAGTGCATGTCGATGTGATGGATGGGCACTTTGTGCCTAACCTTACCATAGGGCCCGTGGTAGTAGAGGCTGTGGCTAAAGCAGCTACGAAGCCATTAGATATTCACCTTATGGTAGAGAATAACAGCTTTTTCGTAGATCTCTTTGCACCCTTGAACCCTGCGTTTATCTCTTTTCATATAGAAGAAGAGAAGCACCCACATAGACTTGTACAGCACATACGTTCTTTAGGCATACGTCCAGCACTCGTACTTAACCCACATACACCACTAGAGAGCATAGAGTATCTACTTGAAGATATTGATATGGTGTTGTTAATGTCTGTAAACCCTGGGTTTGGTGGGCAGAAATTTATCTCTAGTGTCATAGAACGTGCTACACGGCTAAAAGCACTTATAGAAAAAAGAAACCCCAACTGTCTCATAGAGGTAGATGGTGGGGTGAGTGATAATAGTGTACAACAGCTTGCCGATGCTGGCGTAGATGTGGTAGTGGCTGGCTCGTTTGTGTATAAGCACCCTAAAGGTGTAGCAGCGGCTATATCTGCATTAAAATAATGTAGGGTGTTGTCCCCTGACAACACCTTTTTAATTCAAACTTATTATCGGTGTTGTCAGGGGACAACACCCTACGGGATATAAAAATGAAAGTTAAAATTTGTGGCATTACCAACCTTGAAGATGCACTGCATGCAGTAGCTTGTGGTGCAGATGCCTTAGGGTTTGTATTTTATGATAAATCGCCTCGTTATATCAGTCCAAAAGATGCAAAAAAGATTATAGAGAAGCTTCCTCCTTTTGTAGAGCGTGTAGGTTTGTTTGTAAATGTAGATACCCAGCATATCAATAGTGTGTGTAAAAACACAGGTATCTCACGTACACAAATCCATTTTGAAGTAGATGAAGCATTTTTAGATGAAATTACGGTACCTACACTCGTTGTTATTCGTGCAAAAGAAGCACAAGATGTTCAAAAATTTTCAAAGCATTATCGTTTGGTTGATGCTTATGTTGAATCTTATGGGGGAGAAGGAAAACGTCTCAACCTAGATTTTTTTGATGGCGTAGATTGTTCTAAACTTATTCTTGCTGGTGGACTTACAGCAGAAAACTTGAAAGAGGCAAAAAAGTATGGTTTTTATGCCCTAGATGTTAGCTCTGGAGTAGAGAGTAGCAAAGGCAAAAAAGATCCTATGAAAGTGAAACAGTTTATATCTAATGCAAAAAGTATTTGAGGAGCTTACAACTGCGTTTCGTAAACATAACGGCACATTGCATGCAGACCAATACAGCTACATAGTCAACAAACATTCAACCTTACTAGAAGATAGTGATACTATTTTTATCCTTTTGCAAGCTTCTGGCTATCCTATTTCCCAAGAGGGAGACATCTATAAACTTGACATCTATTTTACTTCTTATAGTGAACAAAAATATTGCGTGATAGATATAGAAACCAATGGGAGCAAACCTGGTACTTCTCAAGTCATAGAGATAGGTGCTGTTATGCTTCAAAATGGGGAAGTCATAGACCGCTATGAAACCTTTGTAGAATGTGCATTTTTACCAGAATATATCACTAAAATTACTGGCATTGAGCCAGAAGACCTCATAGATGCACCCACAAGAAAAGAAGCACTTATAGGTTTAAGACATTTTATGGAAGATGCCATTTTTGTGGCACACAATGCAAACTTTGATTATGGGTTTCTCAATGCGTCATTTGAACGTTTTGGTTTAGGAAATATAGGAAATCCAAAACTTTGTACCATAGAACTAGCCAAACGTACTTTTGAAAGTGAACGTTATGGATTAGCTTACCTTATTGATTTCTTAGAGATTGAAACAGCCACACATCACCGTGCCTTCTCTGATGCTGTATGTGCTGCCAAAGTGATGGAAAAATCTGTAGAGACATTGCCAGCGTATGTAGGAAGTGCAGATGAGTTACTTCGTTTTTCTGTCTCTTCAAAAAAAGAACGCAGGGTCAAAAAAGAAGAAAATAAATAAGCTTAGTCTATATACGCATTTTTAAATTTCACATAACGCTCGGCCGATGCATAGAGTTCTGCTACTTCTGCATCTGTAAGTTCACGTATGACTTTTGCAGGGCTTCCCATGATGAGGCTTCGTGGTGGAAACTTTTTATTTTTAGTCACAAGAGATGACGCACCTACTATAGACTCCTTACCTATGACTGCACCATCAAGAATGGTGGCACTCATACCAATGAGACATGCATCTTCTATGGTACATCCGTGAAGCATGACTCTATGACCTACGGTGACATCATTGCCTATAATCGTTGGGTTTCCATCACTCTCATCAGGCTTTTTGTGGTGGGTGACGTGTATCATACTGAGGTCTTGAATATTAGATCTGTCACCTATATGTATATGATGCACATCTCCACGTACCACACAGCCAAACCACACAGCAGAGTCCTCTCCCATAACGGTTCTTCCTATGACAGAAGCACCTTGGGCAACCCATGCATTTTTTCCAAGTGTTGGTGTCCATTTTTGAAAAGGTAAAATCATAATCTTAGTTGTCCTTGAGTATTTTATTGGCAAGACGAGAGACATAATCAGGTGTCTCTTTCTTTGTTTTATCATGTATTTTAGAAACGTATTTTTCTAAAATAGCATGGTTATTGACCTCTTTGCCTAAAGGCAATACTTTCGTATAGTTTCCATCCTCTTGAAGTTCCCAACGTAAGATATTGTCTGCAAGTTGAAGCATAAGAATTTGTTCTATTTTTTGTGATAGCTTCTCTTCTATTATGGGAGTCATAAGTTCTATACGACGTAACAAGTTCCTAGGCATCAGGTCAGCAGAAGCGATGTAACATTTGACTTTGTCATTTTTAAAGTAATAAATGCGTGCATGCTCTAGGTATTTACCGATGATAGAAGAGACCCGTATATTGTCAGATATGCCTTTTACTCCTGGTTTTAAACAACAAATACCTCTGATGATAAGGTCTACCTTACAGCCTTCTTGTGAAGCAAGATAGAGTGATTTAATAATATCTGTGTCTACTAAAGAATTTGCTTTGAGTATGATATGACCTTTATTTCCATGTTTACGTTCTTTTTCTATGAGCTTTAAAAGCTTTGGTTTTATCTGTTTTGGAGACATGAAAAGCGAGTCTAGTTTAGTATGCGTAGAAAAACCTGTAAGAAAATGAAAAAAGTGTGTCGCATCGGTAGAAAAAATCTCTTTAGCGGTAAAATAAGAGATATCTGTATATATCTTAGCAGTACTTGGATTGTAGTTTCCTGTAGCAAGATGTACATAACTCTTTAGTTTAGAGCCTGTACGTTTGATGACTTGTGCTATTTTTGCATGTACTTTGAGACCGGGAATACCGTACACCACATGAGCCCCTGCTTTTTCTAATGCCTTTGCCCAACGAAGGTTGTTCTCTTCGTCAAAACGTGCCTTAAGCTCTACAAGTACCATAACTTGTTTCCCATCATTGACAGCATCAATAAGCGCTTTGACTATGGGTGACTTCTGTCCTGCTCTGTAAAGTGTCATACGGATAGCTAAAGTCTCAGGGTCTCGTGATGCTTGTTTAATAAACTGTACCACAGGCTCAAAAGAGTCAAAAGGGTGGTAAAGAAGTACATCTTCTTTGTCTATAGCCTCAAAGATGTTATCTACATCTAAAGGAGGGAGTGTTTTAGGGTTAAAAGTAGGGAAAGTCAAGTGAGAGAGGGCTTTATCTCCTACTATTTGCCAAAGTGAACCTAAGTGCAAAGGCATAGACTTATAAGAGTAGATGTCTTTGTCATCAAGGTTGAGGTTTGAAAGCAAAAACTTTATAAGTTTCTTGTTCGCCCCTTCTCTGAGTTCTAAGCGTATGAGTGAACCTTTGTTACGTGAACGAAGACCCTCTTCAAGCAGTTGTAAAAAATCATCAGCTTCTTCTTCCTCTATCTCAATGTCCGCATTTCTAGTGACTCTAAAAGGTGTAGAAGCGTGAGGTGTGAACCCAGGAAAGAGCTCAGAAGCAAAATGCTCTACTACTGATTCTATGGGTACAAATGTTTGTTCTATCTGTAAAAATCTAGGCAAAATACGAGGTATTCGTATAAGCCCATGCTTAATGTTTTTTGCATCATCTTTAAGTGTGATGGCTAGACCAAAACTAAGGTTATTTAAATGAGGGAAAGGATGTGTTGCATCTACGGCAATAGGGATAATGACAGGGTAGATTTCGTGAAAAAACATCTCTTTAACAGATTTCTTTTCATCAATATTTAGTGTGTCATAGCTTTTTATATGTACCCCATTGGTATGTAGTTCTGAGATGATAGAGGTATAACATGTCTCTAATACTTGATGCTCTTTATGTAGGTAATCGTGTATGGCATTAAGTTGTTCAAGAGGAGTAAGTTTTGCTGCCCCTGTTTCTTGAATGCGTGCTTTGTAAAGTGCCTTGAGCCCTGCAACGCGTATCATGTAAAACTCATCTAAATTTGTGCCATAAATAGCAAGAAATTTTAGACGCTCAAGTGAGGGTAGGCTCTCATCAAGAGCTTGAGCAAGCACACGAGAGTTAAACTGAAGCCATGAAAGCTCACGGTTGAAGTAAAGTTGTGATGAATCTAAGTCTACAGACATGTTATACCTTTCTAATTTAGGAATTAAGAGTTAGGAATTAGGAATTTTTGTATGTACTGCTAAGGCAGTACTTTTACTTAATTATTGGCTAGATTATAGCTAATTCTTAATTCCTACTTCCTAATTCCTACTTCGAAAGTGAAAAAGCCTACAGCTTTTTCACTTTGGCTATCTCATCTCTATACCTTGCGGCATCTTCAAAGTCCAGATTTTTTGCCGCTGCTAGCATCTTTGCTTTGAGCTCTTTAACGAGTTGTTGGCGTTCTGCTTTAGGCATTTTGTCTAGTTTAGAAGCCTTGTTATAAAGTTCTCCTGCATCTTCTACTTTAAGGTCAGCGTCCAAATCACGTAATGTTGTGGTTGGGGTAATGCCATACTTCTTGTTGTATGCAATTTGTGTCTCTCTACGCTTTTGTGTGGTCTCTATAGTAAACTTCATAGAGTCCGTGACTCTTTTTGCATACATGAGTACTTGACCATTGGCATTACGTGCAGCGCGTCCAGAAGTTTGTATGAGTGCCGTACGGGAGCGTAAAAAACCTTCTTTGTCTGCATCTAGTATAGCCACTAAGCTCACTTCTGGTAGGTCAAGCCCCTCTCTAAGTAAGTTAATCCCTATGAGTATGTCAAACTCTCCTAAACGCAACGCTCGTATGGTTTGGTTTCGTTCTATGGCGTCCATATCAGAGTGCATATGACGGCATTTCAGACCTAAGTCATTGTAGTAGGTACTGAGCTCCTCTGCCATTTTTTTAGTGAGCACAGTGATGAGTACACGTTCACCACGTTTGATGACAGGTTTCATACGGTCATGTAGGTTTTCTACTTGGTAGGTAGAGTCTATGACTTCTATGGGAGGATCGAGTAGTCCTGTAGGACGTACCACTTGTTCTGCTACGACACTTGATAAATCCATTTCTACTTCGTTAGGAGTAGCAGAGACGAAGAGATAGTGAGGTGCTTTGTCTATGTACTCTGGAAACATAAGAGGACGGTTGTCTAACGCAGAGGGTAGCCTAAACCCATGGTCTACAAGCACCTCTTTACGGCTTCTGTCACCTGCGTACATGCCTCTAAATTGTGGCAAAGAGACATGAGATTCATCGACAATCACCAGATAATCATCATGCATCGCTTCGAAGTAGTCCATCATAGAGTAGGGGGTCTCTCCTGGAGCTTTGCCTGTGAGGTGGCGTGAGTAGTTCTCTATGCCTTTACACATGCCTGTGGCTTCTATCATCTCCAAGTCAAACTCTGTTCTTTGTTTGATACGGTTATACTCTATCATACGGTCTTGACTTTGGTAGTAGTTGAGTCTTTCGCCTAGCTCTTCTTCTATACTCTTAACCGCACGTGCTAGTTTCTCTTTACTGACTATAAACTGGTTCGCAGAGTAAATAGTCGCTTCTTGCACACCTTCTTGTTTCTCTCCTGTGAGTGAGTCAAACTCATACACCGCTTCTATCTCATCACCAAAGAACTCTACACGCCATGCAAACTCCTCTGCGTACGCTGGGTAGATGTCTATGACTTCACCATTGACCCTAAAGTCACCTCTGTCAAAGAACTCATCATTTCGCTTGTATCCCATGTCTACTAGTCTAAGCAGAAGTGCTTTTTGGTTGTGTTCTGCACCTACCACAAGTTTTTGGACGATACTTTTGTAGTCATCAGGACTTCCTAGTCCATAGTTAGCACTCACAGAGGCTATAACGATGACATCTTCATGGTGCAACAGTGAAGCGGTGGTACTTAACCGCATACGCTCCAACTCTTGGTTGATAGAAGAGTCTTTTTCTATAAACAAGTCTTGCCGTGGCAAATAGGCTTCTGGTTGGTAGTAGTCATAATAAGAGATAAAGTACTCCACATGGTTGTTAGGAAAAAAACTTTTAAATTCGCTGTAGAGTTGAGCAGCAAGTGTTTTGTTGTGTGTCATGATAAGCGTTGGTTTTTTGGTGCGTTCTATGACTTTTGCCATGGTGTAGGTCTTACCTGAGCCTGTAACACCTAGAAGGGTTTGGTATTGGTTACCTGCTTCTATGGACGCAGAGAGTTCTTCTATGGCGGTTGGTTGGTCACCGGCAGGATCGTAAGCAGAGCTTACTTGGAAATTAGGAATGAGGAGTGAGGAATGAGGAGTTTTTGTTTGCATTTTTCAAATGCCTTTATTTTTAAGAGTTTTGGTTATGGATACGAGTAGGCTTATGAGTTCATCTATGTCTGCATATAAACTTTTGTGCATATCTGTAGTGATATACTTTGTGTCATGAAGTAAATTTATCCAGTACTGTGTTTCATTGGCTTCTTTGAGTGATATCATCAACTTATTTATAAAATCTGCTCTTGATTGGGCAAATTTTGATTCACTCACTAAAGCACCAATAGATGTACCAGCTCTTAAAATCTGTTTACTTAGGACATATTCTTTTTTTTCATTTACAAGGTACTGAGATAGTTTTACAATTCTAATGGCAAAGTGATAGCTTTTTGTATGCAAAATATTGTCTTTTTCCATAAAATTCCTAATTCCTAATTCCTAATTCCTAATTCTTTCGCTATTATATCAAATCAAATAAAAATAAACATATCAAGGAGCGAAAGATGTCCGCATTACAAAAACTGCAAGAAAAGATAGAACAATGGAAACAGAGTCATGAAGCTATGAAAGCAGAAAACGCTGAGTTAAAAGAGAAACTTTCTGGTGTAGCAGGGCTAAGTGAAGCACAAGACGCTTTAACCCAAGAGCTCGAAGCAAAAAACACAGAGTGTCAAACACATGAAGAACGCATAAGTGTATTAGAGATGGAACTCAAAGAAAAAGATGAAGAGATAGAAAAAATCATCACACAAGTAGAAGCACTGCTCGCTTAATGCTTACACTATATATATACCTAAAGGAATTAGTATGAAAGATGTAGGACTTACCGTTTCAGGAAACCGATACAACATAAAACTAGAAGATGACTTTGCAGACTTTGTAAACAAAGACTTAAAAGAAGCAGGCGTAAACCTAAACACAGACAACCAACCAGACAAACTTCTCAAAGCCTATCTGCGTCTTGCAAAACAGGCAAACAACTATGAGAGTGAGATAGAGATGCTCATAGAGACGCTAGATAGCATCTAGTATTTGACAGTTTTTGACATTTTTACAGTAGACTTCTTTTATATTTATTTGCAAAGACAATTGCAAAATTGAAAAATGGAGTCAGATATGAAAAACATGAGACGTGGATTTACCATGATAGAGTTAATCTTTGTAATAGTAGTCATAGGTATCTTAGCCTCTGTTGCCTTGCCAAGACTAGCAGCAAATAGAGATGATGCAACAGTAGCAGTATGCGTAAGCGAGTTTATGCAGTATGGAAGAGAAGTACAATCGGCATATTTAGCTTCTACAGATATGGATGATTGGCAAACAAGAAAGATATCTGAAATCACAAATTTAAGATTAGGTACTCAAGCCTCTTTACACAATGGTCTTGTAGGAGACTCTAATACTTTAGTGCATAATATCCCGGCCAGATATACCAAATATATATGTGCGGGAGAATTTGTTGGTGAGATGAGAGCTCAGTTTACATCAGGGGCTGTCCCTGCTACGTATGAACTAGATATAAGAGCAGGAAGAGAAGCAGATATGACTTCTCCAGTACAAAAACTGTTTTACGATAAAATAGTACAACAGTTTGGAAGCAGAGTTAAAAAGATTATTATGTAAATGATGTATATAGCATGCTATGCATGCTCTCTCTTATAAAGATCCCTAAAAAGGTATCTTTCTCTTTCTTTACCTTCATCTTTCCTATATACACATTCACTATATACATTTTCATAGACCTTTTATCTTCTACACCCCGATGACTAGTATGTATGTTAAAAGATTATACTATTCTATAAATCACCGCTAAAATAAAGAAATTTAAGCCTTTTTGGCCTATTTATACCCCTTTTGACATTTTTGACATTTTTTTGACATTTTTGCGTTATAATTTCGGCAGGTCAGTTATTGAACTGATACTTAAAACATTTTAACAGGAGTTAGACATGACAAACACAGAAACAACAAACACAGGTATGAGAAAAGGTTTTACAATGATCGAATTGATTTTTGTAATCGTAATTATTGGTATTTTAGCAGCCGTTGCTATCCCTAAACTAGCAGCAAACAAAGATGACGCAACAGCGAAAACATGTCAACATGAAATTGGACAAATTATTAGTGAAATTTCAGGTGCATATACAGCATCAACTGACTTTACGGCTTGGTCCACTACGCCAATTCAAGACGTGACAAACGTTTTAACAAATGCTACATCTATTAGTTCTTCAAAAGGTATTGCAGAAGCAGGAACAACACTAGTTCATGGTAATGCTCTTACTTATTTATGTGATAGTGAAGTTGTAGCTACTTTTAATGCAGCTAAAAGTACAACTACAAATAAATATGAAATAACAGTAACTACACCTGCAGATAACTCATTGACAAGTCCTGCAGCTGAAATTGTACGTGATTCTTTAGATAAACAATATGGCGGTGTTACAAAAGTATTTGGTCTATAAGATCATTCCACTCTTCATCTCTCTTGAGATGAAGTCACTCTTCTTTTTTAAGTACTTATAAATACAAAGTGTTTAAAAAATTAGAGCAATACATAAGACAAAGGCTTCCCCCATGTACTGCACAAATAAAAAAGCATTTACGATGATAGAACTTATATTTGTTATTGTGATTATCGGTGTGCTTGCTGCAGTGGCTATACCCAAACTTGCAGCAAACAAAGACAATGCCACAGGCTCCATGTGCACACATGAAGTAGATCAGCTCATACATGAAATCTCTAATGCATACTTGGCGGGTGGGTATGTAAGATTTATAAACGCAAACATAGATGACATAAGTAATGTAAAAACAAGTGTCAGCACAGGCAATGGCATCACAGAAGCATCTACCACAAAAATAGATACCACAGGTGTAACATATAAGTGTGATGGTGAAGGGCTTATGTACCTTGTGGGAAATTACGTCCCAGCGAACAATAGCTATGAGTTACGTGTCACAGACATGAGTCCGACTAGACCAGCGACTCTCAATGCTGCTATACAACTTAGACAACTACACGGTATTTCATCTGGCGGTACAAGGGTTTTTACATATTAATGCGTTAAAGCAAGTTTGACAATTTTTGACAATTTCTTGATATACTTATCCAAATAAATGTACAAACATGAGGCTTGTTATACTTTAGGTATAAAGCTTTCACTTAAACTATATAAGGTTAAATTATGAAATTAAAAAACAGAAAAGCATTTACCATGCTAGAGCTTATCTTTGTTATCGTTATCATTGGTATACTCTCTGCCATTGCCATACCCAAGTTTGCTATGACTAAAGACAGTGCCACTATAGCAAAAGCAAAAACAACAGTAGCAACCATACGAAATGCCATAGCAATGCAGAGACAAAAGCGCATACTCAAAGGAGAGTTTAAACCCATTTACAAATTAACTAATAATGCAGGTCTTGATAAGCCTATCTTTGATGCATTTGATGGTAACCTTTCTAACGCTCTCTTTCAGTACCCTCTGCAGTCATGTGAAACAGCCACATCTTATGGATGCTGGAGAGAAACTGCTACAGGTAGTACAGCAAGCCCAGTGAGTGAATATACTTATAACATGCCATTAAGTGGATCTGTTATTTTTGAATTGAAAAATAACAAGTTTAACTGTAAAACACCAACAGACGCAAACTGTAAACTATTGACAAGGTAGTTTTCTCTTTCCCACATACTTCGTGGGAATATATAAATCACATACATCACCTCTTTGTAGCTATGCTAAGCCTAACTCTCTTAAAATAAACCATGAGATTAACACGAAATGAAGTACATCTTTTAAAAAAACACTCAAATCATTATCAATAGAAAATATAATAGTCTTTTCTCGTGACAGCAATCATAACATGCCTATTTCATTAGTTGGGTATTAAGAATCAATATATATAAAGTATAGTATCATAATCCTATATATTTAAGGATTGTGAATGAAGTATCTAAAAAGGTCAATTAGGGAAGATATAGAGAACTACTTAAACTACTTTCCTGTATTACTTATCTCTGGAGCGAGGCAAGTGGGTAAATCTACATTGGCTTTGCATTTGGGTATAGACAGTTATGTGACACTTGATGATATAAATATGTACCAGATGGCAAAAAATGACCCTAAAGGATTTATTGAACACCTTGAAAAACCTGTCATTATAGATGAAGTACAGCGTCTGCCACAACTTATGATAACCATCAAAGAGTATGTAGACAAAGAGCGTATCAATGGTGAGTTTATTTTGACAGGTTCAGCATCTCTTGTGGGATTTAAAGATATTTCGGACTCCTTGGCAGGACGCATAGGTATTGTGGAACTTTATCCTTTAAGTCTGAAGGAGAAGTATGAAAATGTGGGGAATGTTGTCGATATTTTTTCTAAAAACTTAGATATGTTTTTATTGAAGAAGTATGATAATAGCAGCATAGTGCAAAATATCATAGATGGTGGCTATCCAGAGATACAAAAGATAGATCATGCAAAATCAAAATACCTTTGGTTTAGCTCGTATATACGCACCTATATAGAGTCAGATGCAAAAGAGCTAGCAAACATACGCAACATGGATAAGTTTATGAATATGTATAGACTTTGTATGATACGCAGTGGCAATATATTTAACCAAAACGAACTCCAAAAAGAGTGTGGACTAGATAACAAGACGTTTAGTAGCTATTTTTTTGTGTTAGAACATACCTACCAACTACAAAAAATACAACCATTTTTTAAAAATGAACTGAAAAGATTGGTAAAATCGCCTAAAATTTATGCCATAGATACAGGGGTACTCTGTCATCTATTACGTATTACAAATACAGAAGAGTATGAAGTATCACATTATAAAGGAGATATACTCGAAACATTTATCTATACTGAACTACTTAAAGCAAATACCTATGCAAGCAGTAGAGCAGCACTGTCATACTATAGAACATCAGACAAAAAAGAGATAGATTTCATTTTAGAGTTTTCTAATAGTGTTGTTGCCATAGAAGTAAAAGCGTCTAAGAGTGTGAGCAAGAGTGACTTTAAACACATCTATCACCTAGCCAATGAAATACCTGAGGTATTCTCTAAAGGTATTGTGCTTTATAATGGGGAGAGTGTTTTGAAAATAGATGAAAATATGTATGCTGTACCATTTGGGTTTTTAATATCGTGAAATATTATGAAATAGTCCTCCTTAGGTCATCTGCCCCAAACCTTACCTATGCTTCTTCACAAACAATTACCATAGGTTTCGTGGTAACTGTACCTCTAAAAAGCACAGTAAAAGATGCTGTGGTTATCTCAGAGGTAGAAAACCCATCTTTTGAGGCAGTCCAGATAGTATCTGTGTCAAATAAGTTTTATAACAAAGAACAAATGTCTGTGGCGAAGTTCATCTCCGAATACTACTTTTCCTCTTTTTCTGAAGCGATATCATTGTTTTTGCCATACCCTGTAGGGTGTTGTGCCCTCACAACACCAAATCAAAATATAATAAATGGTGTTGTAAGGGTACAGCACCCTACATTATCTCCTTTACAACAACAAGCCTATGAGAGCATCCTAAAAAAAGACAAATCCCTCCTCTTTGGTGTCACAGGCTCTGGTAAAACAGAGATATTTATAAGCCTATTTGCCAAGATGCTTCAAGAGGGTAAAACCTCTATCTTTTTGATGCCTGAAATCTCTCTGACTCCTCAGATGGAGAAGCGTCTGAAAGTCTACTTTGGTGACACCGTAGCCATGTGGCACTCAAAGCTTACGAAGAAGAGAAAAGAGAGCATACTTCAGGGTATAGAAGAGGGTCATATTCGCATCATTGCAGGGGCTAGGTCTGCACTGTTTGTTCCTTTGTCAAACTTGGGGCTTATAGTCGTAGATGAAGAGCATGATGACTCTTATAAGGCTATGACACGACCACGGTATCATGCCCGTGATGTGGCAGTGCTGATGGGGCAGAAGCTAGGAGCCAAAGTACTTCTTGCCTCTGCTACACCTAGCATGACTTCGTACCATAAATATGATGTGGTAAAGTTAGACAAAGCTTTTGTTGAAGCGAAAAAAACCTACTACTTTACAACGGGTAATAGCATTGACAAAAGTATATTGACAGCACTTAACAAAAACTATAAAAAACAAGCCCAATCTTTACTTTTTTTACCCACACGAGGTAACTTCAAGTACCTCTACTGTCAAAGCTGTGGCAAGACACACCTCTGTCCATACTGCTCTGTTGGTATGGCATTGCACAGAAAACGTAAACACTTAAAGTGTCACTACTGTAACTTTACAGAAGCCATTACAGATACCTGTACACAGTGTGGACACACCCCTTTGAGTTCTGAACGTTTAGGGACACAAGAAGCCATAGAGATTATAGGCACAGCCATAGAGGGTATAGAAGTAGAACAGTTTGACAAAGACAGCATAACAACCACTAAAAAACTTAAAGATGCACTAAAGCGTTTTGAGTCTGGAGAGAGTCATGTACTACTTGGTACACAGATGCTCTCTAAAGGGCATGACTATGCCAATATCACACTAAGTGTCATCATGGGGCTTGACTACATACTAGGACTTGCCGACTATAGGGCTAGAGAACGCGCGATGAGTCTGTTGTTTCAGATAGCAGGACGAAGCGGACGGAGCAAAGAAGCCGAGGTTATCGTGCAGACTGGGGATAGTGCATTTTTTAAAGAATATTTAAGTGATTATGAGACATTCATAAAAGATGAACTAGCCTTTTTAGAGATGGCAGATTACCCACCATTTGTAAGCCTCGCACGTATACTCATAGCCCACAAAGATGAAAGTAAAGCAGGAAAAATCACGCTTGATACTGTAACGAAACTCAAAGCCTTTAAAGACGTAGAGATAGTAGGTTCAGGTAAAGCACCCGTGGAGCGCATAGCGAATAAATATAGGTTTCATATCTTGTTAAGAGCGAAAAACAGAGTACCACTTTTGAAGGCACTGCATAGTGTAGATTGTCGTGAGATAGAGATAGACTTTGACCCGGTGGAGTTTTCGTAAAGCATTTTAATTATTATGCTATAATCTTGGAATGAAATTTAGATTGAGCAAGCATGCAAAAGATGTCATGGAAAACAGACAGATTAAAGAAGCTTGGATTGATGCAATACTGAGTAACCCTTCTGTTACTTTTGATATACAAAAAAATGAAAAACATTTGTATGGTATTGTAAGTGAGTATGACAAGCGTTGTTTAAAAGTGGTTATTAACCCTCTAACAAACTTAGTTATTACAACATATTTTGATAGAAAAATGAAAAAGAAAGGTTGTAAATGACAATAAAATATGATAGCGAAACAGATTCAATTTATATGGTTCTTTCAGCCGATATAGTTGTTGAGAGTGAAGAGGCATCTAAAGATGTTATTGTTGATTATAATGATAGAGATGAGGTAGTAGCCATTGAAATATTAAATGTAAAAGAAAATAATCATAACATAGAACTTCCTCTTGTATTGAAAAGTGCGTAAACTAGAGATAGAGGATTGTAAGTGAAACCAAGAGTAAAAACAAAACAAATCCATGTAGGTAATGTAGCCGTAGGTGGTGATGCCCCTATAAGCGTACAGTCTATGACCTACTCAGATACACATAATGTCATGGCAACAGTAGAGCAGATAAACCGTCTGCATTTTGCAGGGGCAGATATGGTACGTGTGGCAGTGCCTAAGATGGAAGATGCCTTGGCATTAAAGGCTATTAAAGAGCAAGTTTCTTTGCCTATCATTGCGGATATTCACTTTAACTACAAGCTGGCATTAGAAGCTGCCAAATGGGTAGATTGTATCCGTTTTAATCCTGGAAATATCAATGATAAGCATAAGATAAAAGAGATAGTAAAAGCGTGTCAAGAGCGTAATCTTCCTGTGCGTATAGGGGTCAATGCAGGCTCACTTGAAGAAGAGTTTGAGAACAAATATGGTGCGACCGCAGAGGGGATGGTGGCAAGTGCTGATTATAATATTAAGTTTTTGGAAGATTTGGGCTTTACCGATATAAAGGTGTCGCTCAAGGCCTCTGATGTCGAAAGAACCGTAGATGCCTATAGAATGTTACGTCCTAAAAATGAGTACCCTTTTCACCTAGGTGTCACTGAAGCTGGGACAATCTTTCATGCTACGGTGAAGTCTGCTATAGGACTAGGGACACTACTGCTTGATGGCATTGGTGATACGATGCGTGTTTCTATTACTGGCGAGCTAGAAGAAGAGATAAAAGTAGGCAAAGCCATACTGAAAGACTCTGGACGTATCAAAGAGGGGCTTAACATCATTTCATGTCCTACCTGTGGACGGATAGAAGCTGACCTTGTGACTGCAGTTGCTGAAGTAGAGAAGCGAACAGCACACATCAAAACCCCTATGGATGTCAGCGTCATGGGCTGTGTGGTCAATGCCATAGGTGAAGCCAAACATGCAGATGTGGCTATAGCCTATGGTAAAGATGCAGG